>JAGLXI010000026.1 GCA_023132995.1 Candidatus Zixiibacteriota bacterium
TCAACACCTGCTCTCGAGTCAGTTGTCGCTGCCATGCGAAGCAGGGCCAGCGACTATGTCGTTAAACCGTTTGATCTGGATGAAATCACAGCCGCCGTCAGCCGGGTTCTCTGCCGTCAGGAGAAGTCGCTGGAGATGGCGGCTGTGGTGGAAACGGACTCCTTGCGTTCAACGAAGAAACGCCAGGCATCGAATCGGCGGCAAATCTCGAAAGCTGAGCACGGGGATGAATGCTGCCGGTCTGCAAATGAAATGAAAAGGGGCCCAATATGCTGACGACACCTGCAGAAGAACCGGAAATGACGCAGGAAGAATTCACCATGATGAGGGATTTCATCCACGAGAAGGCCGGCATCTTTTTTGCGGAAAACCGGGTCTACCTGCTCAAGAACAGGTTGGTCAAAAGAATGGCGGAACTGGGCATCAAGACCTACCGCGACTATTTCTACCACGTTAAGTATGATACCTCACTGAGCGAGTTCAAGGAATTGATGATTCTCATAACCACCAACGAAACGAGCTTCTTCAGGAATGAGCCGCAACTGCTGTCGTTCTCGAATGAGGTCCTGCCGCTTCTGGTGAAAGAGAAGATGAACGACCGGGGAACAAAGACACTGAAAATATGGTCCGCCGGGTGTTCCACCGGTGAGGAGCCATATACTCTGGCCATGATGATTATGGAGAAGCTCGGTTCCCTGAGTGACTGGCGCGTGGAGATCATCGCTAACGATATCTCTGAAGAGGTGCTTAGGAAAGCCCGTGCGGCTGAATACAACGGTATCACGCTTCGCAACGTCAAGCCCAACATCCTGGAGCGGTATTTTGCCAAGGACGGAGATATTTACCGAGTTAAGCCGGAGGTAAAAGCGTTGGTGAAATTCTCCCACATTAACCTGAACGAACCGCGCCAGATATCGCTGAACTCGAACTGCGACACAATATACTGTCGCAATGTCATGATATATTTCTCCGATGAAGTGAAGATCCAGATAGTTCGAGGGTTCTACAATGCCCTGCGGCCCGGTGGTTACTTCTACGTCGGTCATGCTGAGACGCTGCACGGGATTTCGAAGGCGTTCAAGTTGGTGTATCTGAAGAACGCTCTGGTCTATCAGAAAGAGGCGGTCGCAGCCGGTGCGGCGGGAAAAGCCCGAGCAGCGACCGGTGCCGCCTCGGTGGTTGCGACAAGAGCCGCATCAACGAGCGCGTCCGGCGGTGCTACACGGGCGCTCAACCTTTTGAGCAAGATCAAACCCATGGCAGTGAAGAAATAACGGCAAACCTGTAAATGCAGGAAATGATCCTATGCCACAGACAATAATGGTCGTAGATGATTCTACAACGGTGGTCAAGTTCGTCTCTTTCTCATTAAAGAACAGCGGCTTTCTGGTGGTCAGCGCGTGCGACGGAATGGATGCCATCGAGAAGATATCTACTATGTCGGAGAACGTCGATCTCGTCATCACGGACCTCAATATGCCCAATCTGGACGGGTATGGATTGATCTTGGCTCTGCGCGAGAACGAGAAACATAGCCGGACACCGATAATTATCCTCTCTTCCGAGGACCGCGAAGATGACCGCATCAGGGGAATGGAGGTCGGCGCCAGTTCATACCTGGTTAAGCCGTTCAAATCCTCACTGTTGCTGAACGAGGTCTCGAAATACCTGACAAAAGAAGAAGTAACAACATAGTTCGAGGAGGCAGCGTGGCTGATTTGAAAATACTCGCTGTTGATGACAGCCCGACCATGCGGCGAATCATCGTAAACACCCTGAAACGAGCTGGATTCGAAGATGTCATGGAAGCCAGCGACGGCAAGGACGCTCTGGCCAAGATGAAGGTCGAAAAATTCAATTTCGTCATCACCGACTGGAATATGCCCGAGATGGACGGCCTGACGTTCGTCACCACCCTTCGTACCATAGACGAATACAAGAAACTACCGGTACTGATGGTAACAACGCGCTCGGTGAAAGACGATATCGTTGAGGCGTTGAAGGCCGGCGTTAACAACTACATCGTGAAGCCGTTCACGCCGGAAACCCTGAAAGAGAAGATCGAACAAGTCCTGGCCGGTTGAAGAGACCTGAAACCTTAGGAGTTGGATATGCCGAATCCAGATGCATTGCACAAGAAGATCCAGGAGGAAGTCTCCTTGCTGGCTGATTCCATAAACGATATCGTAAAGAAGTTCAGGGAGTTGAACAACCCCATTGATGAATCCAAAGAACAAGTCCCCATTGCGACCGAGCAACTTGACAAGATCAGTGAACAAACTGAAGCCGCCACGCAGCGAATGCTGGACAAGGTGGAGAAGATCGTCGAGCGTGAAGAGGAAGGAATCGCCGGGCTCAAGCGCATCAAGGACTATGCAGCCAAGAATCACTGGGACGAGATAGCTCCCCTGGTTGACAGCCTGATTGAGAAGGCCGACACCACC
Organism: Candidatus Zixiibacteriota bacterium; assembly: GCA_023132995.1. Lineage (GTDB taxonomy): Bacteria > Zixibacteria > MSB-5A5 > GN15 > FEB-12 > JAJRTA01. The sequence continues at coordinate 2,445 of JAGLXI010000026.1, forward strand.
TGCGCCGACGCCTTGTCAATAATGGATGCCCTTCAGTTTCAGGACATAACCGCTCAGCAAATGAACCATGCCGCAGCCTTGATGGAAGACATCGAGACCAAACTGAAGCGCATTTCGGGCGTTCTCCAGGGGGACATGTCGCAGATTGTCTCCCAGGAAGAAGAGGAAGCTAAAAAAGATCGTGCCTACGATCCCCACGCTGATCTGTTTGACAAGAAGACCGACCAGTCCGCCATTGACGACATGTTCGCCGGGAAACAGTGATACACAGCGAGTAGAATTAATGACCAGCAGTACCGACCTTGAAATGGATGAAATGCAGGAAATCATCGGCGATTTCCTGATTGAGGCCGACGAACTGATCGAGTCTCTGGATAACGACTTCGTAAAACTGGAATCCTCGCCGGGCGACCTGGCTCTTCTCAACGAGATATTCAGGGCCGTGCACACAATCAAGGGCACCTCCAGTTTCCTCGGTTTTGAGTTGGTGACAACCTTGTCACACAAGATGGAGGATATCCTGAACAAACTCCGCAAGTCGGAGATGACAGTCACGCCGGAGATCATGGATATTCTGTTGGAAGGTCTCGATATTCTCAAGGTGCTTCTGAATAACGTTCGTAACAAGGTCGATGAGCAGCCGAACCTGGATGACATCCTGGCCCGACTGGCGGCGGTAGAGTCCGGTGGGGGCGGAACATCCGATCTCTCCGAGGTGTCCGGAGCCGATTCCGATGACGGTGAACCGGTATTTGCCGACACGGAGGCGTTAATCGAATCCAATTCGGCGGCGGGCTCATCTGCGTCCCCCGCGCCCGACCAGGCCAATGTGTCGGCAGCCTCGAGTGCGGGTGGGTCACATGCCAAATCGGCCGCTGATCAGACTATCCGCGTCGATGTCAATCGCCTTGACGGCCTGATGAACATGACCGGCGAGCTTGTGCTCAGCCGCAACAGTCTGATGCAGAGCATATCCAAGCTCAACGTCGATCATGACGGCGACTTTGAGCTTGACTCTCTCCGTGCTGCAAGCAAGTCGGTGAACTTCATTACCAGCGAGCTGCAGACGGCTGTCATGAAGATGCGCATGTTGCCTATCGGCAAGGTTTTCAGCCGTTTCCCGCGCCAGGTACGCGATCTCTCGCGCGAATCCGGGAAGCAGATAGAACTTAAGATATCAGGTGAGAGCACGGAACTGGATAAGTCGGTCATCGAGGAAATCGGCGATCCCCTGATGCACATTATCCGCAATTCCTGTGACCACGGTCTGGAACTGCCGGACGAGCGTGTCACCAAAGACAAGCCGCCCAAGGGAACGGTCGAACTCGAGGCCAGCCAGGAGGGGTCAAATATCGTCATAAAGGTCCGCGACGACGGCCGGGGATTCCCCGTGGAACTGATCCGCGAAAAGGCGGTGGAACGCGGGCTCGCCACTCGCGAGGAAATAGACCGGATGACCGAGCGCGAGATATTCCGCTTTGTGTTTGAGCCCGGATTCTCTACAGCCAAGGTCGTTACCGACGTCTCCGGCAGGGGTGTCGGGATGGACGTCGTTCGGACCAACATCGAGAAGCTAAATGGTATGATCGAACTCGATTCCCGCAAGGATGCAGGGAGCACGATCACGATAAAACTGCCGCTGACGCTGGCTATAATCCAGGGACTGCTGGTCGAGTGTGACAAGGAAGTATTCATACTGCCGCTCTCGTCGGTATATGAAGGAGTCAAGACCGAGCAGTCGGTTATCGGCTATGTCAACCAACACCCCGTGCTTCGCCTTCGAGACGAGGTCATACCTCTGATCAACCTGGTCGAGGTTCTGAAATCGGTAACTGGGGCCTTTGCCATGAGTGAGAAGCCATACATCCTGGTGGTCGGCCTGGCTGAGAAAAAGCTGGGGATCATGGTCGATCGTTTCCTGGGTGAGGAAGAGGTGGTTATCAAATCCATGGGAGATTACCTCGGTTCCACCGACGGCATCGCCGGGGCAACCATTCTGGGTGATGGGCGTATCCGCCTGATCGTAGACCTGATCGGTTTGTTCAGTTTGGCCCGGAAAGCCAGCCGTTGACAGGGAAGCCGATGTGGCCATAAAACCCGCTACAAAGCAAATCAGAGTTCTTGTCGTAGACGACTCCGCATTCATGCGTAAGGCCCTGAGCATGATGCTGGAGGAAGATCCGGGTATCGTGATCGTGGGCACCGCTCGTAACGGCGAGGAGGGAGTAGAGAAAGTAAAACGGCTCAAACCGGACCTGGTGACCATGGACATCGAGATGCCGCGCATGGACGGCCTGACGGCGCTCCGGCTGATCATGAAAGACTGCCCGGTGCCGGTGATGATGGTATCATCTCTTACCACCGATGGCGCCAGTGCCACTCTCGACGCCCTGGAAATGGGCGCCGTCGACTTCATCCCCAAACAGCTCTCCTTTGTCAGCCTCGACATCATCAAGATCAAGGAAGAACTGCAGGCCAAGATAAAGGATATCGGAAGGCGCAAGAATGTTCTCATGGCACGCTATCGGTCACAGCAGTTCTCACGGCTGGCCGGCAAGCGGTCCGTCCAATCGGGACGTCGCGAGGGAACGCCGCAGACGTCTCCACCGATGTCGGCCAGGCCCCTCAGGAAGCGGGATCATCATGTCGGTATAATTGCGGTAGGTTCCTCCACCGGAGGGCCGCCGGCGCTGCAAGCGGTAGTGCCGCGCCTGCCAAGGAATCTGCCCGTGGGAATGATCATTGCCCAGCATATGCCGTCCAAGTTTACCAAGTCGCTGGCCGATCGCCTGAACGGTATGTCGCAGGTGACCGTCAGGGAAGCCCAGAACGGCGATGCCCTGGAGGCGGGCACGGTGCTGATTGCGCCCGGTGGCATGCATATGACAGTCAAGAAGATCGGGGCCAGGGCCAGCGTCTTTGTTTCAGAGTTCCCCAAAGACACGCTTTATCACCCCTGTGTCGATGTGACCATGAATTCGGTAGCGGATGCCTATGGGCGCGGTGCTATGGGTGTGATTCTGACCGGTATGGGTAGCAACGGTGTCACCGGGTTGACCAAGCTCAAAAGCAGGGGCGGGATAATCATTGCCCAGGACGAACAAACCTGCATCGTCTACGGCATGCCGCGGGCCGTTATCGAAGCCGGTATCAGTGACCACGTTGCCCCCATTGAACGAGTGGTCAACGAAATCCTCAGCTACTTCTGATAAAAGTTTTTTGTTGAAAGAAAGGCTCGCCTGCTCTATCCCAGTATAGGAAAATGGGATGTGGTATGGCAGATAGAGAAAAGACCGTCTTTGAGGAGATTAAGGAGAACGGCGAGATTTCCCGTTTCGTCGAATCGTACGCGTCCTTCAACCGCATCATCAATTCCCTGCAACGGAAATACATTGAGTTGGAAGGCGAGTTTTCCGCCCAGAACGACCGACTGGCAAGCGCTAACAGAAAGCTCGTTGATCTGAGCGAACGCAACCTGGTGGCCAACGAGTTCCTGGGCAGTATTCTGGACTCGATATCGGCCGGAGTGATCGCCATTGACCGCAACGGCCGGGTCACGCATTTTAACCGGGCGGCGTCGCAAATTCTCGGGATACCACGCCAGGCACCGCTTGGCAGGCCATATCGCGAAGTGGTGCTGCCCGGCAAGCCCGTCCACGCCAATGCCTTGAGAGCAGCGGAAACCGGGCAGGATGTGACCTCGGTGGACAAGACGGTGAAACTCCCGGACGGCAGCAGGCGTCATCTGTCGGTATCAACGACAGTACTGAGAGATACCCAGGGTCAGGCAGCCGGTGCCGTGGAAGTCCTTCAGGACCTGACCAAGATAAGGAAGATGGAGCAGGAGTTAGCCCGGCTCAACACCTTGGCGGCGTTGGGTGAGATGGCCGCTACGGTTGCTCACGAGGTGCGTAATCCGCTCAACGGCATTGCCGGTTTCGCGGAACTGCTGGAGCGCGATCTTGAAGACTCCGACCCGCGCAAGGAGACAGCCGGCAAAATACTGCGGAGCGTCGAGACTCTCAATAGCACCGTCGAGACTCTTCTGACTTACAGTCGTATCGAAGAAATCAACAGGGCGGAGGTTTCATACGAGGATTTCCTGGAGACTGCGGTTACCCAGTTTCAGACGGACAACTCCGAGCGACTGGGGGCGATTGAGATTGCCGTCAATTCCGACCGGGCTGGGGGAGAACCGCCCTTTAAGGTGGTGCTCGATCGCGTGCTCTATCGTCAGGTGTTATTCAATGTGCTTGACAATGCCATGCGGGTTCTTGGGGAGAAAGGGGAGATTGGAATCCGGTTTTCGCGGTTGCCGCGGCTGGAAGCGTTGATGGAATACTCTGACCGCCTGGTGCTGGATATCGGCGAAACGGTTTTGGAAACAACGATCTCCGACAACGGTCCCGGAATCAAGGCCGACGACCTGGAGCGGGTTTTCTCTCCCTTCTATTCCACGCGACCCGGAGGAAACGGCCTCGGTTTGGCCGTTGCCTGGAAAATCATCAAGGCGCACGGGGGAGAGATGCGCGCAGAACAGCGCCCCGAAGGAGGATCCCTCTTTCGGATCCTACTGCCTACCAGGATGGACAATGTCAGCAGGGAGCACAGCAAATGAAATATTCGGTTCTGATTGTGGACGATGACAAGATCGTGAACGAGGTAGCTACGGAGACGTTGCAACGGGCAGGTTACGATTGCCGGTCGGCCTTCTCAGGTGAGGAGGCGCTGGCGATTCTGGACGACTCTCCGGTTGATATCGTCCTGTCCGATCTGAAAATGGATGGCATGGACGGTATTGAACTCCTGCGTCAGACCAAGAAATTCAATCCGCAGACGGTTGTCGTGGTCATGACCGCCTTCGGTACAATCGAAACCGCCGTCAAGGCTATCAGGCTGGGTGCCTACGATTTCCTGGTCAAGCCGGTCCTGCCGGCGACGCTGGAGCATGTTCTCTCGCGGGTGACGGAGATACTCGAGTTGAGGTCCCAGAACGAAATCATGCGCCGCGATCTGGCTGACCGATTCCAGAATATCGTTGGCAAGTCCAAGGAAATAAAGGAGATATTCGACCTGATTCAGACCGTGGCGGACGCCAGGTCGACGATTCTGATCACCGGCGCCTCAGGAACCGGAAAGGAGTTGGTGGCCCGGGCCATACACTATACTTCCGGTCGCAGGAGCGGGCCATTCATCAAACTCAACTGCGCTGCATTGCCGGAGAACCTCGTCGAGGCGGAGCTGTTCGGCTATGAGAAAGGCGCTTTCACCGATGCCAAGAAAACCAACCACGGTCGTTTTGAACTGGCCGATGGCGGGACACTCTTGCTGGACGAAATCTCCGAGATGCCTCTCAACCTGCAGGCGAAGCTCCTGCGGGTAATTCAGGAGAGGGAGTTTGAACGCATCGGCTCCAGCAGCACCATCAAGGTGGACATTCGGCTGATAGCAACCTCCAACCGGAACTTGAAAGAATACGTTTCCGCCGGCAAACTGAGAGAAGACCTCTTCTTCCGGTTGAACGTGATCCCCATTCATCTCTGTCCGCTGAATGAGCGCAAGGAGGACATCCCGCTGCTGGCGAGGCATTTCATAGCTACGTTTAACACCGACAACGGCAAATCGGTCAGAGGTCTGGACAACGAGGCCCTGAGACTGCTGACGAAGTATCACTGGCCCGGCAACGTTCGGGAGCTTGAGAACCTCGTTGAGCGTGCCGTTGTCACCACTAAGGGCGAGATACTGACGGAGGATGATTTCCCGGCCGATCTCGTCCTGGGCCCGATCGCCGACGATTTGCCCTCACTCAAGGTCCCCATGAAACTTGAGGAAGGCAGCCGCTATCTCATATTGAAGACGCTTGAGAAGTTCAATGGCAACAAGACCAGGGCGGCCGATGCGCTTGGAATCACAACCAGAACGATCAGAAACAAGTTGGCTGAATACAGGTTGCAGGACAGCCGGTAACGGTTCCCCCGACCGTACACCGGCCACAAGCGGTGAGCCTCTGCCGCAATAGGACTTTCACAACAGAACCAGCCAAGGTCTGCTGACGTCTCAGACACTACAAAACAGAGAGTTCCTGCCGATAAGTGGACAGAAGGGGTAAATAATGCCCCGTGAACCGGTACTCGTTTGAGGCAATCTGGCGATGGATCTGGCTACACTCCTGGGTCTTGTGGTGGCAGTAGGTGCGATTAGCGGCGCCTTTCTCCTGGAAGGCGGTTCGCTGGATGCCGTGTTTCTCACCGCTCCGATTCTGATCGTGCTTGGTGGAACATTGGGAGCCACCACTATCACTACTTCCATACACACCGTCACGCAGGTTCCTGTGTATCTGAGACATGCCCTCACGGGGACGAGCCGCCCTTTCGCCGAAACCGTGGAGATAATCGTTCGCATGGCCGAAAAGGCCAGAAGGGACGGTATCCTGGGCCTGGAGCGCATGCTCGACGACCTGCCCAACCCGTTTTTCCGCAAGGCGCTGCAATTAGTCATCGACGGTACTGAGGTCACCCTTCTTCGAGATATCTTAGAGATGGAGCTTACCTCCATTGAAGAACGTCACAAAAAGGGTATCACTTTCTTTAGTAAGGCGGGCGGCTTCTCTCCTACCATGGGTATTCTGGGTACCGTGTTAGGGCTGACCCACACGCTGGCAAATGCTAACGATGCCGCCGGCATGGCCTCAGGTATAGCCATCGCTTTCATCGCAACTCTGTGGGGAGTGGGGCTGGCCAACCTGTTCTTTCTTCCTATTTCGGACAAACTCCAGATGCGTCACGATGAAGAAATCGCACACCTGGAGTTGATCATGGAGGGTGTCATTGCCCTCCAGTCGGGCGGTTCTCCCCGAACTATCCGCACCCGGCTGGTTTCATTTATCGCCCCCCGCAATCGCCCGCACGAGGTCTGATCTTGCGCCGCCGCCGCAGAAAAGACGGGTCGGCCGACAATACCGATCGCTGGCTCCTGACATATGCCGACATGATCACGCTCCTGCTGGCGTTCTTCATCGTCATGTACTCCATGTCACGGATAGACGCCAAGAAGTTCGATGAGATGGCCAAAGCGCTCGACGTCATCCTGAAAGGCGGCCACAGCATTGTCAATCGCTATCCGGACAACGACGACAAGACCGGGCACGGCCTCCTGAAACTCGGTGATCTGAGTATGATCCAGCAGACTCTCAAACAGAACTTCGACTCCCTGGGACGCAAGGACGAAATGCAGACGGAGGTAACCGAGCGCGGTCTGGTTGTACACATTGTCGAATCCGCGCTGTTCATGCAGGGCTCAGCCGACCTGGAACCGAGAGCGATGGAAGTGCTCGATCTGATCTGGGAAAGGATCAAGGACACACCCAACCACATCCGTATTGAGGGGCACACTGACAACCGGCCCATCAACACTGCTCAATTCCCGTCCAACTGGGAGCTGTCGTCGGCCCGCGCCACAGCAGTAGTGCGGTATTTCGTTGGCAATTACAGCGTCCCGCCGGGCAAGGTCTCGGCCCTTGGTTACGGCGAGTATCGCCCCATCCGACCCAATAATACTACCGAGAACCGGGCGCGCAATCGACGCGTGGATGTGGTCGTCCTGACTATGGAACTCTCCATGACCGAACCGACCTCTCAGTTGTATGGTCTTTCGGATCAAGAGCAATTAGTTCCGCAACCGGCGGAAAATCCTTCCCCGCAGCAGAGCCAAAACGAGCCCTCCGCGTTTCCTTCAGATAGCGTAACACGCTGACATACAATGCCATGGCCTGTATCGGCCCGTTTCCGGCATTGGGCTTGCTTAAGTCGGATGCGAAGGAGTGTGAGTCGGTATAGACAATGGAAAACAAAATCGCAAATTTCATGTTCCAGCGGATCGGCGTGCCGAGATTCGAGAAGTTCCTTGATCTGGCCGCCTTCCGCCATAAACTTATCAGCGGCAACATAGCCAACATTACTACTCCGGGCTACCGTGGGCGCGACATTGATTTCCACGCCGAGTTTGAGAGGCTGTCGGGTAACGGCAACCACCTGGCCGGCAAACTGACCCATGCCGGTCATCTGCCCGTCGGCCATCATGCCGCCTGTCCTCCGGATGTGAAGGAGGCTAAGGTATCGAAAGGGGAGATGAACGCAATCGACATCGATCACGAGATCGCCTCTATGGCGCAAAACGAGCTTCAGTTTTCCATTGGCGCCAAACTGCTCAAGAGTAAGCTCGATGGTCTTAGGAAAGCAATAACCAGCAGGTGAGAATGAGATATGGCCGGTATCCTGAATGCGATTGAGATTTCATCCAGAGGGCTGTCTATTCAGCGCGCCCGGATGAATGTGGTGGCGGAAAACATCGCCAACGCCGAAACGACGGAAACAGTCGAGGGAGGCCCATACCGCCGCAAGCGGATCGTCGTGAGTGAGGGAAAGACCGAGGGTACCTTTGACTCCATGATTAAACAGGCCACCGGCCGGCTGACACGGACCGACAGCCGTCATCTGTCAACACAATCCCGGCCATCGTCGCGAAAAGTCGATTTGCCCTCGGTGGATTGGGCTGAGACGGTTGATCCTGATTCCGGTTTTCGAATAGTGCACGATCCGTCACATCCCGAGGCGGACGCGGATGGATATGTGAAAATGCCGGATGTCGAGATTGTCAATGAAATGGTGGACATGATAGCTGCCTCCCGTGCCTACGAGGCCAACACGTCCGCTATCTCCGCTGCCAAGAAAATGGCCCAGGACGCTCTGGACATCTAATTATCGGAAGGATTACGATATGCAAGTCAACCCGATAGGAATCCAGTCTTACCAACAGGTGACCCAGCGGGAAAACTCTCCGGCATCGCAGGCGGAGGGCAAAGACAAGTCGCAGAAAGCGCCATCAAGCGTAACCATCACCCCGCACGACGAACTCACGGGATCAAAGATGGCCGTCAAAGCTCCGCGAGGAACCTTTGCCGACGCTCTGACTGATGTTGAGAAGAAGGCCCTTGATCTCCTGTTCAGCCGCTTTCGAGACAGCGGGCGTTTTGGCCCCGGCTATGCAGCCAGTACGGTGATTGACGACGACGCCCGACTGGTGGGTAACATGGTGGATGTGAAGGTCTGATTGTGGCAATACAAGTAGGTGGCCCCGGCCGGTTGGTTCCAGGGCTGATTGAGCAGCTTGGAAAGAGCGCCAAAGAGATGGCGCCGACCGATACGGAGGCAAAGGTCAGTTTCGTTGAGATGCTCGGTAACTTCATCGGCGACGTCAACGATCTGCAAAAGGAGTCGGCCCGGCTTCAGGAGGCCTTCATGGCCGGTGAGCCGGTCGAATTGCACCAAGTTATGATAAAGGCAGAGAAAGCAGGTCTGGCGACGGACTTGCTGCTGGAGATTCGCAACCGGCTTACGAAAGCCTACGATGATCTGGCGCGAATGCCCTTATAGTCCTGAAAATAAGAGTCGCGCCGGCCACGGAAGGTCGGATATAGAGAACCGATAGGAATGGGTATGGAGGCTCTGAAAGAGTTTTTCAAGAATGTAAACGGATTCGTCGGCCGCATGACGCCCTCCCAGGTGATGATGCTGCTGGGATTCACGGCCGGTACGCTGGTCGGTATCGTCTTTCTCTACGGCTGGCTGACCAGTGTCACCTACGCGCGCCTTTATTCTAACCTTGACGAGGCGGAAGCGGGCGAAGTTGTCGCCTACCTGAGCGAGAGCCGAATCCCCTATCAATTGTCAGATGGCGGCCAGACGGTCGAAGTGCCGTCCGGCGATGTTTACCGGGCACGCATAGCGCTGGCTACCGAGGGGCTACCCCGGTCGGGCAACATTGGTTACTCGATTTTCGACAAGAGCAATCTGGGCATGACCGACTTTCTGCAGAACCTCAACTTCCGGCGAGCCCTGGAAGGCGAGCTTACACGCACTATTATACAGCTCAACGAAGTCGAGGCCGCCCGGGTGCACATAGTCATCCCCAAGGAGAGGCTCTTCAAGGAGGATCAGAAAAGGGCCAGTGCTTCGGTGGTGCTCAAGTTGCGAGGGAGCGGCACTCTGGGCCGGCAGCAAGCAGCCGGGATATCGCATCTGATGGCGTCATCGGTTGAGGGGCTGACCCCGGATAACATCACTATCGTCGATTACGACGGAAACCTGCTGTCCTCCGGCCAGAAGAGTGACCCCGTGGCCGGCCTGAGCACTTCGCAACTGGAGGTCAGTCGCCAGGTGGAAGTCAGCTTGGAAAAGAAGGCGCAGTCGATGCTCAATGAGGTTCTTGGCCCGGGGAAGTCCGTCGTCCGCGTCACCGCTGAGTTGAATTTCCAGCAGTTGGAGCGCACCTCGGAATTGTTTGATCCCAACGCGCCGTCAATTCGCAGCGAAGAACGCACCAAGACCAGCGGGACTGCCTCTGACAAGGCCGAGGACAATAACGAGAGCCAGCAGGATGAAAGCACTGAGATGGTTATCACCAACTATGAACTGAACAAAACGGTGGAGCACATCATCAACGCCGTGGGGACCATCCAGAGGCTCTCGGTGGCCGTCTTGTTTGACGGCACATACTCAGCGGTCGAGAACGAGGCGGGCGAAACCGAAATGATATACGAGCCGCGCTCCCCTGAGGAACTGGATCGCCTCGAGTCAATCGTGAAAAACGCCGTGGGATTCAACGTCGAACGCGACGACCAGATAGAAATAGTCAATATCGCCTTTGATCGTCAGAATCTCGAAGAGGATCGGCAAGCGCTCGACGCCATGTATCTGCGCGACTTCTATATGAACATTGCCCGGAAAGTCGGGTACGTGCTGCTGTTTGCTCTCCTGTTCCTCTACGCGAAGAAGAAATCAAAGAAGCTGTTTGAGGCGCTGGGCAAGCTTGTACCGGAGGCCCGCCCGCGGCCCGCATCGTCGGCGCCAAAGGTCAAAGAGGAGATCGAGGAGGAAGAGGAAATCTTCATAGAAGCTGAAAAACGCAAACCGCGCCTGGTGGACAAGATGCAGGAGACGGCCAAGGAACAGCCGGAAGAGATTGCCCGGGTGATAAAAACCATGATGGTTGATTAGAGGCGCCATGCAGTACAACCAGATGAGCCCCATGCAGAAAGCGGCTGTGGCCCTCGTGGCTTTCGGTCCCGAGGTCTCGGCCCTGGTTCTCAAGGGTATGCCGGAGCAGGACCTGGAGTCCATCACCATTGAGATCGCCAACCTGGGTGACGTGCCAAGTGAGGTCGAACAGAAAGTCATCGAAGAGTGTCACCAGATCTTCATGGCGCGGCAGTATGTGTCCCAGGGCGGTGTCGATTTTGCGTCGGAAATCCTCGACAAGGCAGTCGGGCCCGGCCGCGCAAAACAAATCATGCACCGTCTCGAATCCTCGCTCAAAACAGCCGGTTTCTCTCTGTTGAAGGATATTGACCCCAAGCAGTTGAGTGCTTTTCTTCAGAATGAGCACCCGCAGACGGTGGCCCTGATCCTGACCCAGTTGAGCTCCCAGCATGCCGCAGGGGTTCTATCGGAACTGACGCCGGAACTGCAGGCCGAGGTGTCGTTGAGAATCGCTACCATGGAGAAAATTGCGCCCGACGTGTTGCGCGAAATCGAGCAGACGCTGCAAGGCCACTTTGAGGGATCCGGTGGTCGCGAAATGTCGGTCTCCGGTGGGGCCAAAGCGCTGGCCGAGATGCTCAACCTGCTCGACACCAGCGCCGAGAAGAACGTCCTGCAGTCGCTGGAAGCCGAGGACCCCGACCTGGCGGCTGAAATCAAGAACATGATGTTCGTCTTCGACGACATTATCCTGCTGGATGATCGCTCGGTGCAGCGGTTGCTCAAAGAGGTGGAGACGAAAGACCTGTCGTTGGCGTTGAAAGCGGCCAGCGATGACGTCAAGGCCAAGATATACACCAATGTCTCCGAGCGCGTCACCGTAATGATCAAAGAGGAAATGGAATTCATGGGGCCGACCCGCCTCTCGGACGTGGAAGCGGCCCAGTCACGCATCGTGGAAGCCGTCCGGCGTTTGGAAGAGGAAGGCCAAATCATTATCGCCGGTCGCGGTGGCAAAGAGGATGTCATTGTCTAAAATCATCCGCAACGCTGCTCAGGCGCCCGCTGTCTTCATCGGCGAGAAACGCTACGACCAGGAACAGGAAGCGCGGGCCGAGAGAAAGCTGGGTACGATCCTGCCGATGGTGGCGGTGGTGACTGATCCCGACGGCGCCAAGCTCATACCGATTCAGGAGATCGACAAGGTCGAAAAGGCGCTGCTCGAAGAGAAGGAGAAGTCGCGTCGGGAAGGCCTTGAGGAGGGCCACCGTCGCGGTCGGGAGGAGGGTCTGGACAAGGCCAGGGAGGTGCTTCAGCAGTTCGACAAGGCCATAAGTGACGCCGTCAGCCAGCGCCAGAGTATCCTGGAAGAGGCGAAACACAGAGTCCTCGACCTGGTCATCCAGGTCAGCCGAAAAGTCACAAATGACGCCATCAAAATAGACCCGGAAGCCACGCTGACCATAATCCGCGGCGTGATTGACAGTCTGATTGATCGCTCGCGGTTGAAAATAAAGGTGAATCCTGATCATCTGCCGATCATCGAGCAGAACATCGACCGCTTTTTAGAAGGTTCCACGACGATCAAGGAAATAGCCATCGAACCCGACCCGCGGGTGCAATACGGCGGTTGCTTTATCGAGACACCGACCGGGGATATCGATGCCCGGCTGGAGTCGCAGTTTGAGGTCATTTCGGAAACGATGTTCTCCGATGAGAGCAAGTCGTGAGCTACATTTCCTACGATATGTATGCCGAACGCATTAAGGGCGCTCGAACCGTCAAGCATTTCGGCAAAGTTACCCAGGTGGTCGGTCTGGTCATAGAGTCGGCGGGTCCGGCTGTATCTATCGGCCGCCTGTGCAAAATTGAAAATTACGACAGCGGCGACAGAACCAGGGGAGAGGTGGCTGGTTTTCGCGACGACAGGATTCTCCTGATGCCCCTGGGACCCATATCGGGAATCACGCCGGGAGCGATTGTTACCTCGACTTTCGAGCAATTGCGCGTGCCGGTGGGACCGCAACTGATCGGGCGTGTGTTAGGCGGTCTGGGTCAACCGAT
>JAGLXI010000260.1 GCA_023132995.1 Candidatus Zixiibacteriota bacterium
CTACTTGACAGGGAAGCTTACGTGTCGACCAGGACAGCATTCACCTGATTCCCGAAACGATGGAGGGTATTGAGAAGGCATTTCATCTGGCACTGTTTTTTCGGTAAAAAGTTGCTGGCTATAAGGTGGCCTCAGCAGCCCAGTAGTTCAAATGCCTGAGGGATATAAGCTATCAGGTCGCCGGCTATCACGGCGCGCTCGGTGAGTTCCTCGGCGGCGAGATCACCCGCCAGTCCGTGGATGTAGACCCCCGCCACCGCCGCGTCAAGACACGACATCCCCTGCGCTAAGAGCGAGCCGATGGCTCCCGTCAGAACATCCCCGGAACCGCCGGTGGCCATGCCGGAGTTGCCGGTCGAATTGAGGTAGCAGTGGCCGTCGGTGTCGGCCACGAGGGTGGGACTGCCCTTGAGCACCAGCACCACGCCATAGGTTTTGGCGAACTCCCGGGTAACGCTGATACGCTCGTGGATATCATCCGGGACAGCTTTGCCGCTGAGGCGTCGGAACTCCCCCGGATGCGGCGTGAGCACGAGCGGCGCTTCCACGCTCTTTAGGATATCAATATGGCCCACCAGGGCGTTCAGCCCGTCGGCGTCAATGACCGCCTGCCTATCGAGTTTGGTAACGAATCGCCGCACCAGTTCGCCCGTTTCATGATGCTGTCCGATACCCGGGCCAATCGCCACGGCGTCATGCTCGGCGGTCAGCTTGCGCACTTCGCCCAGTCCGCGCAGGGCCAACGCGCCTTTTTTGGCGACGTCAGGCAGCGGGTGACTCGTGGCTTCCATACATATGCCTGCGATGACCGGCAGAACCGTGCTGGGGCAACCCACTTTGGTCAGTCCGCACCCACATCGAAGAGCGCTTCTGGCCGTCATTGCTGCCGCACCAGTCAGACCGGTAGAGCCGGCCAGCACGAACAGTTTTCCGAAATCGCCCTTGTGGCCGTCCGGCTTGCGAATGGGAATCAACTCGGCGACAGTCGCGGGCGTAATCAACTCGATCTGCAGATCAGACCGGTGGATCACGTCTTCCGGAACGCCGATGGGTACCGTCTCCACGCGCCCCGCCAGCTCCCTTCCCGGAGAAACATACAGACCGTATTTCGGCAGGGCGAGAGTGAAAGTATAGTCGGCCTCAATCACCGCACCTTCATGTCGGCCGCTATCGGCATCAAGACCGGACGGTATGTCAACAGCAATCACGCGCTGTGGTTGTTGGTTGATATACTCTATAACCTGGGCCCCCAAACCCCGCGGTGACCCGGAGAATCCGGTGCCGAAAACGGCGTCGATTATCCAGTCACCGTCAAGCCTGTCGGGCAGATGGTCGATGTCGCCGATCTCGCGCAGTTCGACCCCCGTACCCGCGGCGCGGTCGAAATTGAGCCTGGCATCAAGCGAAAGATTGTCAATGGGGCCGATGAAGTAGACTGTGACACTGGCCCCGGCGCGGTCGAGGTGGCGCGCGACAACAAACCCGTCTCCGCCGTTGTTCCCCTTGCCACAGAAGACAGAGACTTTCTCAGAAGCCTCGGTGTCGATGATAAAGTTAGCCAACCGCTCGGCGATTCCGCGCCCGGCGTTTTCCATCAACTCCGGACCGGGGATACCGACATTATCTATCGTTTCCCGGTCGATTCGGCGTATCTGCTCGGTGGTAACGAGTTTCATCGGCGGCTCCGGTCGTCAGTTGCGGCGCTTTTTGGTGACTCGGCGGGCTTTGCCCTTCGCGTTTTCGTTAAGAGCGAATCTGATGGCCGGCATAGCCTCGGCAAAGAACTTCAGTTTGATATTCTTCTTTATCTCTGGGGGAAGCTCAGTGGCGTCCTTGCGGTTTTCCTCCGGCAGAATGACCATCTCGACACCGGCCCGGTACGCCGCCAACAGCTTCTCTTTCAATCCGCCGATAGGCAGCAGCAAACCACGGAGCGTGATTTCGCCCGTCATGGCCAGACACGCTTTCGGGGCTTTACCGGTGAAGATCGACGCCAACGCAATCAGCATGGCAATGCCTGCCGACGGGCCGTCTTTGGGAGTGGCCCCGGAAGGCACATGGATATGGATCTCGCGCTTGTCGAAAGACTCGGGGTCGATGTCAAGCTCAGTGGCGTTGGAACGCAGGAACGAGAGCGCCGCCTGGGCGGATTCCTTCATGACGTCTCCTAAGTGCCCGGTTAGGATCAGGTCTCTGTCACCTTTCATGGAGGTGGCCTCAATGAAGAGGATCTCTCCCCCGACAGACGTGTAGGCCAGACCTGGGACTACTCCTACCTGACCCTTCCGGGAAAGGACCTCGCGGACGAACTTCTGCGCCCCCAACAGCCTCGGGATATCCTTAGCATCGACCGTGATCTTGCGTTTCGACCCGGAGGCCACCCGGCGGGCTGACTTACGGGCCACCGAGGCAATCTCCCGCTCCAGGTTGCGGAGCCCGGCTTCACGCGTGTAGCCATCGATTATGGCCCTGATGGCGGCGTCGGAAAAAGCCAGGTTGGCTTTGGTCAGACCGTGGTTTTCAAGCTGTTTGGGTATGAGATAATGCCGGGCGATGGCCAGTTTTTCGATGTCGGTATATCCCGGCAGGCGAATGACCTCCATGCGGTCGCTCAGAACGGCCGGTATCGGTTCCAGCCAGTTGGCCGTTGTAATGAACATTATCCTGGAGAGATCAAACGGCAGATCGAGATAGTGGTCCGAGAAGGAATCGTTCTGCTCCGGGTCCAGCACTTCAAGAAGGGCCGAAGAGGGATCGCCGCGGAAATCGCTGCCGAGCTTGTCGATCTCATCGAGCATGATGACCGGGTTGTTGGAGCCACACCGCTTTATGTTCTGGATGATGCGGCCCGGCATGGCGCCGATGTACGTGCGGCGATGGCCCCTGATCTCCGCCTCGTCGCGCATCCCGCCCAGCGACACACGACCGAATTTGCGGCCCATAGCGCGTGCGATTGACTTACCCAGGGAGGTCTTGCCGACTCCGGGAGGCCCCACAAAGCAGAGGATGGGCCCCTTGACGTCGGTCTTTAGCTTCCGGACGGCCAGGTGTTCAAGAATACGATCTTTCACCTTGTCCAGGTCGTGATGGTCCTCGTCGAGAACCTTTTTGGCTTTCCTCAGGTCGAGCTTATCCTCGGTCGCCTTGTCCCAGGGCATCGCCACCAGCCAGTCGATGTAGGTCCGCGAGACGGTGTACTCGGCGGACGACGGCGACATGTGCGAGAGGCGGTCCAGCTCCTTGAGAGCCGCCTGCTCGGCGTAATCGGGCATGCAGGCTTCTTTGATCCCGACCTCGAACTCTTCGACCTCGGATTTCCCGTCCGCCCCGCCAAGCTCCTTCTTGATTGCTTTGAGCTGTTCGCGAAGGATATAGTCGCGCTGCGATTTTCCAAGTTCGCTGGCGGCCTGCGCCTGGATCTTCCTTGAGAGCTCCAGGACCTCGATTTCCTTGTTGAGCGCCAGGTAGAGCTTGCGCATCCGGCTGAAAACATCGAGGTCCTCGAGCAACAACTGCTTCTCGACAATCGAGATATTGAGACTGGAGGCCACGAAATCGGCTAACTTAGAAGCTGTATCCTGGTTGATTGCCGAGATATGGAACTCCTCGGTCAGGTAGGGCGCCAGTTCGGTGAGCGTCTTGATCCTCTCCAGCAGGTTGCGCTGCAGGGCTTCGGCCTCGACTGTCTCTTCGGTGATTTCAGGGAGGTCTTCAATCTCCGCCATGAGGTACGGCTGGTGCGCCGTGAATCTGTTGATCCTGACTCTGGCCAGTCCCTGAACAAGAAAGCGCACGGTGCCGTCGGGGAAACGCAGCATCTTGAGGATATTGCCGGAGGCGCCGATGGTGTGCAGGTCATCCGGGCCGGGATGTTCCTGCTGCGGGTCCTTCTGCAGAAACAGGCCGATCCGGGCGCCCCGCATCAGGGACTCGTCCAGAAGACGCGTCTGCTCCGGGTCCTGTATCATCAGGGGCACTACAAGGTACGGGTAAACGATAGTCCCCTTCAGCGGCAGGATCGAAACAATCCGGGTGTCGGTCATTTCCTTGTCTGTTGCGTCGGTGGTACTGATCACATTCGCCTCAACATAATAACAATTAGCAGCACGTTATCACAATATCCTATCGGCAGAACTGCTCACATTTTGAACACGCACGCGCCAGGTGTTGTTTCCGGCATGGGCCGCACGGGCACATCACTGTCTGGAGCCAACCGGCCGTAACGTGCGCAGGCGACATTCGGCAGCCGTCTACACGTTGAACAGAAACAGTATTTCATCGCCGTCCTGGACAACGTAGTCCTTTCCCTCCGATCTGGTTTTGCCGGCCGCCTTGAGAGCCGCAGTCGTTTTGTATTCCATCCAGTCCTCGAACCGGGTCACCTCTGCCCTGATAAACCCCCGCTCTATGTCGCCGTGTACCGCTCCCGCCGCCTTCCGGGCGAGGGTACCTTTCCTTATTGTCCAGGCGCGGACCTCGTCTTTGCCGATGGTAAGAAACGATATCAGGCTTAGCAGCGCGTATGATTTCTTTACCACTCTATCCATCGCCGAGCCGGTCACACCCAACTCGGCATAGAATGCCTCCTGCTCATCGGGAGGAAAGGCAGCCAGCTCCATCTGAACCTTGCCGCACACGGTGGCCACGTCGCGTTTGCCCGGCTCCACCAGATGGGCGTATTGCCGGCTGACCTCGTCCTGCCGCGGAAGGTCTTCCTCGGCAATGTTCAAAATGATCAAGAGCGGCTTTCGTGAAAGAAACTGGTAGTTGCGCAGCAGCGTCTCTTCGCCGGGTATGACGTCAAGGTACAGCAGCGGCCGCTCTTGCTCGAGCACCTCCAGGCAGCGCCTGAGCAGATCAAGCTCACGTTCAAGCGACTTGTCACCGGTCAGCTTCATCTTGCGGCTTTTGCTCTGGATATTATTCTCAACCACTGCCTGATCGGCCAGGATCATTTCGTCGACCAGGTTCTGAATGTAGCGACCGGGATCAGCCTCAGCAGAAAAGGCGTCGATCACCATCAGCAGCGCGTCCATTTCGCGCAACTCGTTGGTCACACTGAGACCCGACGATTCTTTCCCATCGCCCGTGAATCCGGGTGCGTCGAGGAACTCTATTTCCGGGTAGACTTTCCTGTCCGGCTCTGACAACTCGGCCAGCTTGTCGACCCGTTCGTCCGGCACCCTGATGACCGCCCGGTGCGATGCACGGCTGTAGTCACCGACTGCTTCCTCCTGTCCGGCGGCGGCGTTGAAAATAGTGGTCTTACCGCACTGCGGCTTGCCGATAATACCCAGCTTCATAGTAGAGATGGTACGGGAATCGGCGCGGGCTGGCAAGGATGATGTTATCGGTACTCCCCGGCTGTCTCCCACAACGAGATCACGCCCGCTCACTCCACGAGGCCGCGCAGGACGGACAGGTTCTCAATGTCCTCGGCGAGGTCTTCACCCTTGGGCGTTTCGAGTATCATCGGAACCTTCTCCAGCCGTCTGTCATTGACGAAATTGCGAAAACCATCCAGGCCGATATGCCCCTTCCCGATATGCTCGTGCCGGTCCCGCCGGGAGCCGAGTTCCTTCATGCTGTCGTTCATGTGGATTATCCTGAGGCGGTCAAGACCAATAACGTCATCGAATCTTTGCATCGTCTTCCGGTAGTCCTTCGCGTCAGCTAATGGATACCCGGCCGCAAAAACATGGCAGGTGTCGAAACAGACGCCGACGTGCTCCTTGTCCTCGGTTCTCTCGATCAGGTAAGCCAGTTGCTCAAACGTGTAGCCCAGGTTGCTGCCCTGACCGGCGGTCGTCTCCAGCAGAAGCGTAACGGTGTTATCGCGCAGTTCGTCGAAAAGGCGATTGATGTTTTCAGCAACCAGGTTCAGACCGGCTTCATCGCCCGATCCCACGTGCGAGCCGGGATGTATCACCAAGTTGGGTATTCTCAGCAGGCAGCAGCGTTCCATCTCCTCCTTGAGCGACTCGAACGACTTCCTGTTCAGCGCCGCGTCCGGCGAGGCGATGTTTATCAGGTAACTGGTGTGCGATGTAGCCGCCGTGACGCCGGTAGTTTCAATGGCCTGTAAGAACTTGTCTACCTCTGGCGCCTTCAGTTTTCTCGCCCGCCACTGGTTGTTGGACTTGTTGAACATCTGGATCGTGTCACATGTGGCTTTGTGGCCTCGTTCGATGGCGTTGAACAGGCCGCCGGCAATTGATTCATGGGCTCCAAACAGCATCGTCCACCTGGATTCGGGGATTCACATTCAATTCGTAGCCAATAACATCAAATAGGGGGCACAAGACAACTGCGAAATCGCGCTCGCCGCTCCTCCGGAGCAAGGCCAACGTAACCCCCTGTATGCCCGCTCGTTAGCCGCGCCCCATGTTCTCTGTCCAAAAAAAACCGTCTCCTCACATTTGCACTGACACGTTCTGTCAGTGG
>JAGLXI010000261.1 GCA_023132995.1 Candidatus Zixiibacteriota bacterium
AGGCGCAGATAATCTCAGTCGCCGATGAATCGATTGAATTCGAGATCGACTCAGAGAAGATTGTTCTGAACCTAAGTGAAATAGAACAAGCACGAATCGTGTTTTGATGGAGATCATGTAGATGGCGTTTGACATGGTAGAGGCGATCACTCTGATTGCCCGCGAAAAGAACATCGACTTCGATGCGGTGCTGGAAACGCTTCAGGCAAGCCTTCTGGCTGCTGCCAAGAAGAAGTATGACTACACCGACAATATCACTTTCAAGTTCGATCGCAAGGCGAACGACCTGTTGATGATAGCGACCAAGATGGTGGCGGAGAAGGTTGAAGACGCCAACATCGAGATATCGCTTGAGGACGCCAGGGAGATCGACCCCGAGGCCGGACTGGGTGATGAGCTCGATATCTACATCGACTACGAGACGGAGTTTGGCCGCAACGCTATTGCGTCCGCGAAACAGACGCTCGTTCAGAAGGTACGTGAAGCGGAACGCGACCGCGTCTATGATGAATATGTCGACAAGGTCGGGACACTGGCGTCAGGCGTGGTACAGCAGATAGACAAGGGGAACGTGATCGTGAACCTGGGTCGCGCCGAGGGGCTGCTGCCGATCAAGGAGCAGATACCTCGGGAGCGATTCCGTCAGGGAGAGCGGGTTCGCGCCTACATACTTGATGTTCAGAAGAACCTGCGCGGACCACAGATAATCCTGTCGCGGGTCAATAACGAATTCCTGCGAGGGCTGTTTGCGCTCGAGGTTCCCGAGATATATGAGAGGGTAATCGAAATCCGGGCCATTGCCCGGGAACCGGGGGAGAGGGCCAAGATCGCCGTTTATTCCACTGACGATCGCATCGATCCGGTCGGCGCCTGCGTTGGCATCAAGGGAGTGCGAGTGCAGTCCATCGTCAGGGAACTCAGCAACGAACGTATTGACATCGTACCCTTTACGTCCAGTCCCCAGATGTTTGTAACTCGCGCCCTTGCACCGGCAAAGGTGGTCGATATCGAGACCTTTGAGCTTGAGGCAAAAATGACCGTGGTCGTCGAGGACGACAAACTTTCCCTGGCTATCGGGCGCAATGGCCAGAATGCTCGCCTGGCTTCCAAGCTGACCGGCTGGAAGGTGAACATACTCTCGGAGACGGAGCATAACGAGGCTCAGCACCGTGAGGCGGAGATGCTGGCACCGGTCGGACAGTTGGAGGGTATCGGCGTCAAGATTCGTGAGCGCCTGATCGAGGCTGATATCAATTCCATTCAGCGATTAGCCGCGACCGCAACGGAGACACTGATGAAAATCCCGGGCATCGGCCAGAAGACGGCTGAGACTCTGATAGAGAAGGCAAAGGATATGGTCCACCAGTTCGAAAAGGATTACGAGCAGCGCAAATCTGAGCAGGTGGCCGAAACCCCGGACAAGGGTGTCAAAGACGAGAAGCTGACCGAAGATGACGTCTTTGAAACCGACGCCGATTTCGTCACTGAGGTGGATGACGTGCCGGAAGTGACCGCTCCCGAGTTCGACGAAATAGAAGACGTAGACGAGAGTGACACCCAACAGAAGACCGAACAGGATGAATAGGCTCCTTTACCCATATAGTACTCCGAGGAGGTGAGATCAGGATGGACAAAAACTCCATCAGGATTTATCAACTGGCCAAGGATTTCAAAATTTCCTCGGCAGCCTTGGTGAAGATCCTACAGGATCTGAAATTCACCCCCAAATCTCACATGTCCGTTGCCACGCCCGACATGGTAACAGCGGTCAAGAAGAAGTTCGCTCAGAAAAAACAGGAAGCCAAGAATGAGATGGCGCATCAGGAGCAGGCCAAGCAGTCCGCAGGCCCAAGCGCGAAAATTGGCGCCATAACCGTGACCAACTCCGGCTCTGACGTAGCAGGACTGATGCGCAAGATCGTCAAAAAGCAGCGCAAAAAGGAGCGGCGACGCAGGAAGGACCGCCGGTCCGTGGACAAGACGGCGGTGGCCAAGAGTTTCAAGGCGACTATGGCCAACCTGACCGGTGCCAAGACGCGTCGGAGATACAAGCGGTCGGGGACTGGCGACCCAGGCGACGATATCGGTGCCGAAAATCTGCTCGAGGTAAATGAATTCATGTCGGTTGCAGAACTGGCCAAAGTTATGGATCGCAAGCCGGCGGAGTTGATTGCCAAGCTGTTTGAACTGGGTATGATGGCCACTATCAATCAGCGCCTTGATATGGATACGATTGAAATGCTTGCCGCCGAGCTTGGATTCGAGGCAACGCAGGTGGCCGAAGTTGGCGAAGACGCTCTCGAAGAAGAACACGATGAGTCTCTCACGGCGCGGGCTCCGGTTGTCACCGTCATGGGTCATGTCGATCACGGCAAGACATCGCTACTGGACTACATTCGCAAAACCAACGTCGTGGCCGGTGAGGCGGGGGCCATCACTCAGCATATCGGCGCTTACCAGGTGGCTCACGATGGCGGTCTTATCACCTTCCTGGATACGCCCGGTCACGAGGCGTTCACCGCCATGCGCGCCCGCGGCGCCCATCTTACCGATATCGTGATTCTCGTGGTGGCCGCCGATGACGGCGTCAGGCCGCAGACGATTGAGGCGATAGATCACGCCCGGGCGGCAAACGTACCGATCATTGTTGCCATCAACAAGATTGACAAACCGAACGCCAATCCTGACGCCATCCGCACCCAGTTAACCGAGCACAACCTTGTTGCCGAAGACTGGGGCGGCAAAGCAATTATGGTTGAGGTTTCGGCCAAGTCCGGCGAGAGCATCGACAAGCTGCTGGAAATGCTCCTGATCCAGGCAGAAATGATGGACCTGACTGCGGATCCCACGATTCGCGGCCAGGGAACAGTCGTTGACGCCAAACTTGAGAAAGGCCGCGGACCTGTGGTGACAGGACTGATTCGCAAGGGTACGTGTTCGATCGGGGATTCCATTGTCGCCGGTACTTATTCCGGCCACGTCAGGACGATGACCGATGACCGCGATCAGAGTCTGGAAGCGGTCGGGCCATCCACTCCCGTGCAGATAACCGGGCTTCACGGCGTACCGCAGGCCGGCGACAGCCTGATGGTTGTGAAGAACGACCAGGAAGCCAGAGAAATCACTGTTCGCCGCAGCCAGATAAAGAGGGAACAGGACGCCCGGAGGTCGCACGGGCGAATGACCTTAGACCGCGTGTTTGACCGCATCAAAGAGGGCCAGATCAAAGAGGTGCGTCTGATTCTCAAGGGTGATGTGGACGGCTCCGTGGAAGTGCTTTCCGACACCCTCGGCAGGATCGCTACCGAGGAAGTGAAGGCGAATATCATCCACCGTGGAGTCGGTTCAATTACCGAATCGGACGTGCTCCTTGCGGCCGCCTCGGATGCTATTGTGATAGGGTTCCAGGTGGCGCCCGACAGCAGGGCCCGGGAGGCCGCGAGTCGCGAGCACGTCGATATCAAGCTGTATGACGTCATCTACGAAGCTGAAAACGATGTCAAGAAGGCACTCGAGGGACTTCTGACACCCGAAGTCACGGAGAAGTTCGTAGGGGCGGCCGAGGTTCGTAATCTGTTCAAGGTTCCGAAGATCGGTACTATCGCGGGCAGCGCCGTCCGTGAGGGACGAGTTAGTCGCAAGGATCGCATTAACGTTGTCAGAGATGGCAAAATCATCTACAAGGGCCAGTTGAGTTCGCTCAAGAGATTCAAGGATGACGTGCGAGAGGTCAAAGAGGGGTTCGAGTGCGGTATCGGTGTGGAAAACTTTAACGATATCAAAGTCGGTGATATTGTCGAGGCTTTTGAGGTGGTGGAGACAGCGCGGACTCTTTAGGCGCTTGCAGTTTTGGTTACTGTTGTTCTGACCATTCATCTGGAACTCCCGTCGGTGGAGTCGTTGAAAGACAAGCGGCGCCTTCTTAAGCCGCTGATGACACGGTTGAGAAAGGATTTCAACATCTCCATCGCTGAGGTAGACAGCAACGATCGACACCGTGAGGCTCTGATTGGTGCCGCCGTGATCTCCAATAAAGGCAGTTTCGGTCACCAGGTGATTTCCCAGGTGGTGAACAGAATCGAATCGGATCCATCTGTCGTCGTAGCCGACTATCAAGTGGAGTCGTACTGATCGTGAAGCAGTTCAAGCGTTCCGACCGCGTAGGCGAGCAAGCCCTTCGTACCATATCGCGTACGATGGAGACCGAGTTGGCGGAGCATTTCTCCGGGATGGTCACCTTCACTCACGTCCGCTTGTCTGCCGATCTCCGTTACGCTACGGTGTACTACTCGTTTCTGGGGAAGGAAGACGACCGTAAGTCGGTAGCCGAGTTCTTTCTCCGGGAAAACGGTCGGATCAGGCACAAGCTTGGCGCAAACCTGCGGATCCGGCATATCCCTGAGTTGACTTTCAAGTACGATCCGTCCATTGAAGAAGGAATGCGCATTGAGCGCTTGCTCAATGAAATCAAAAGTGACAAACAGGAATAGTCCGACCGCGGCCGGCTTTAGTGACCGGATCGCCGAGATAACGCGCGTGCTGGCGAGCAGCCGGCGGGTGCTGGTGGCCTCGCACGAGGATCCGGACGGCGACGCGGTCGGTTCACAATTGGCCTTTGCCTCGTACCTGCGTCACCTGGGCAAGGAGGTCTTCCTTGTCTGTGCGAATGCCATTCCGGAGAAATACTTGTTTTTACCCGGAGCTAAGGATATTCCCCATGCCGAATCCCTCGGCGAAGGTTTCGCTGTTGATACGGCCGTTGTGCTGGATTGTCCCGTCGTCGATCGTACCGGCACGGCCGCGCGATTTCTCGACTCCGGCGTAAGAATCGTCAACGTGGATCATCATCAGGACAATTCGGAGTTTGGAGAGGTCGCCTGGGTCAATACCGGGGCTTCGTCGGTTGGAGAGATGGTGTTCGAATTCTTCCAGCAGGTTGGATACCCGGTTTCAGCGGAGACCGCCTGGCAGCTCTATACTGCCATCCTTACCGACACCGGTCGATTCCGGTTTTCCTCGACCACCCGGCGCACGATGGAGATTGCCGGGCTTCTGATTGAGGCCGGAGCCGACCCGCAGAAGATATGTGATAAGGTCTACTACGCCAAGCCTTCCTCGACCATGAAGCTGGAAGGTATGGTTCTTAGTAGTGTTGAGTTCCATGATAACGACCGCATCTGCTTTATCACGATGACGCGGGAGATGCTGACGCAGTCGGGGGCGCACGAATCGGAAGGAGAGGGTCTGGCCGATTTCGCGATGCACGGCAGGGACGTAAGGGCGGGCGCTCTTCTCAAAGAGATCAACGACGGGCGGACAAAAGTGTCGTTGCGTTCGCGTGACAGTATTGACGTAGCAGCCCTGGCGGCCACACTGGGCGGCGGTGGACACGGCAACGCTTCCGGGTGCACCATGTTGATGCCCCTGGCGCAAGCCAGACAGGAATTGCTGCGGCTGATTCGTGAGGTAGTCCGTGGTTGACGGCGGAGGATATTACCACGGAGTCATCCTGCTTGACAAGCCGGCTGGCATCACCAGCCATGACGCCGTCTTGGAGGTGCGCCGCGCTATTCGACAGCGGCGCGTGGGGCATGCCGGTACGCTTGACCGGTTGGCCGAAGGGTTGCTGGTCGTTTGCATAGGCCGGGCCACCAAGATAGTGCAGTTCCTGTCCGGCTTTGACAAAACGTACGAGGCACAGATATGTCTGGGACGGAGATCCAGAACATTCGATTCGGAGGGCGTATACGCGGATGAGGCGGAGCAAACGATACCTGATCTCAATTCCACTGCGCTGGCGAAGTTAGTATCGGAGTTCACCGGCAGAATAAAGCAACGGGTACCCATATACTCAGCCGTTCGTGTCAACGGCGTGAGACTGCACCGGTTGGCGCGCGAAGGCGTCGATGTTGTCCCACCCGAGCGCGAAGTTAAAATAAGGGAGATTGACGTTCTGGAGTATGACAAACCACACCTGCGTCTGAGAATCTCCTGTTCGAGTGGTACTTATATCCGCTCCCTGGCCGATGATCTTGGCAACCGGTTGGGGTGCGGGGGATACCTGTCAAAGCTGCGCAGGACCGCGGTAGGTGCGCTCACTTTGGATGACGCCGTCAGTTCGGATGACGTGCCGCGGCTTCATGGCGCAGGAAAACTGGCCGACCACCTGATGTCTTTCGCGGACGTGCTGACGTTCGGCGCCATCAGGATCAACGATGAATATGAACCCTACGTGGTCTCCGGCAAATCCCTCCGGGCACGCGATGTGATCGGTGTCGAAGGCAGTTTCGGAGTCGGTGACAAAATTGTCCTGAAGAACACACAGGGAGAGGTACTGGCCGTGGGAACCGCCGGCAGCCCGTCCCGCTGCGTTGGCGAGACCCGCGACGGGGAGTTGTTCAACTATATACGGGTGCTGAATTGAGCATTAAGATCATCAGAGGGCTGCCAGGCTACCAGCGTCCATCAGGGCGTCCGGTGGTGGCGACGACCGGCACCTTCGACGGTATTCATCGCGGCCACCAGGAAATCCTGCGAAGGGTTCTGGCCGCCGGTGAGGCAACCGGTTATGCTCCCGTGCTGGTGACCTTTCACCCTCACCCACGAATGCTGGTAACGCCCGACGACGCGCCGTTGCTTCTGACGACGATCGAGGAAAAGGAACAATTTCTGCCGGACTTCTTCCGCGGGACGGTCCTTGTGCTGGACTTCACGTCGGAGTTGATGAGCTTCTCGGCGGAGCAGTTTGTCAGAGATATCCTCATAGACAAGTTAGGGATGAAGAAATTGGTTGTCGGGCACGACCATGCCTTCGGCAAGAACCGGAGTGGGAGCGCCGATGAGCTTGCAGCCCTGGGCAAACGCTGGGGATTTGACGTGGAAGTGGTGGGCCCGGTGATGCTCGACAACCAGCGGATCTCATCCACCTATGTTCGGACGCTCCTGAGGGAAGGCAGGGTAGACGAAGCGGTGCGCGTCCTGGGGCATCCTTATGCCATCTACGGTACCGTGGAGAAAGGCATCGGCCTCGGGCACAAGCTCGGTTATCCCACCGCCAACCTGCGTTGCAACCCGCGCAAGTTGCTTCCCCGCCAGGGTGTATACGCCTGTCGGGTTCGGGTCCGGGGACTCAGGGAAAACGGTATGATGTTTATCGGAAGAAACCACTTCAATCCCCAGGAACGCGTCACTGTGGAGATTAACCTGTTTGACTTTGACGAAGACCTGTACGATACTGACATAACCGTCTGCCCGGTGCGATTCGTCAGGGAAGGCCGGAAGTTCGAATCAACCGAGGCGCTCGCCAGGCAGATCAGAAAAGACAAAGATGAAATTGTGAAGATAATCCAAAGGGAGAAACGCGATGACCGCGACAAAAGAGCGGAAAGCAGAGATTATTGCTGAAAACCGCCTGCACGAAAAAGATACCGGCTCACCCGAGGTTCAGATCGGGCTGCTGACGGAACGCATTAACCATCTGACCGAGCATATGAAAATGCACAAGAAGGATTTCCACACGAGGTTGGGACTTCTCAAAATGGTGGGGAAAAGACGCCGCTTGCTCGACTACCTGAAAAACACTGACATCAACAGCTATCGCCAGGTAATTGCCAGTCTCGGACTGCGGCGATAAGGAGAAACGAGATCAGTATATGACACACAAAGTAGAGATTGAACTTGGCGGACGAACTCTCACTATCGAAAGTGGGAAACTGGCCAGGCAGGCCAACGGGGCGGTAACGGTCAGGTATGGTGACTCGATGGTCATCTCCACCGTTTGCTCCAACACGGAACCGAGGCTCGGCTTCGACTTCTTTCCACTGACGGTGGAGTACCGTGAGAAGGCGTACGCGGCCGGCAAGATCCCGGGTGGGTTCTTCAAGAGGGAGGGGAGACCCTCCGAAAAGGAAATCGTCTCCGCCAGGATCATAGACCGACCCATCAGGCCTCTGTTTCCCGATGATTTTATGGGAGAGACGCAGGTTATCAACTTCATCGTCTCTCATGATCGACAGAATGACACCGATGTCCTGGCCCTGGTGGGAACCGGCGCCGCCCTGTCCATCTCTGATGTCCCGATAGAGAAAGCTGTCTCCGGCGTGCGCGTGGGTCGTATCGGCGGGCAGTTGATCATCAACCCGACCATTGACCAGATCGCCGAATGCGATTTGTCCATTATGCTGGCGGGATCCGAGGACGCAATTGCCATGGTTGAAGGCGGAGGCCGTGAGATCCCCGAAGCCGACATGGTCGAGGCGCTGTCGTTCGGGCACGATCATATCAAGATGATCCTGGAAAAGGTCAAAGAACTCAAGGCGATGTGCGGCCGCGAGACTTTCGAGTACACGCCCGTGGTTATCGACGAAACCCTGATCGCTCGAGTAAAGGAGATGGTAGGCGACAAACTGAACGAGTTCAACCGTATCGCCGACAAGGAACAGCGCTGTACCGAAAAGAAGAACCTCACAAAGCAAATCGTGGAAGCTCTCGACGAGGAGTTCCCGGAACATGAGAAAGATATCAAGACAATCGTCCACGACCTCGACTCCGAGGCCATGCGGGTGATGATTCTCAATGAGAACCGTCGCATTGATGGGCGCGGCCCCGATGATATACGCGAGATTACCTGCGAAGTGGGTTATCTGCCGCGCGCACACGGCTCGGGCATTTTCACTCGCGGGCAGACACAGGCGCTGGTGGCTATTACGCTGGGAACCAAGATCGACGAGCAACGCCTGGATGAATTGGAAGGCGAGTCGACCAAGAGCTACATGCTCCATTATAATTTCCCGCCGTTTTCCACGGGTGAGACAAAACCGATTCGCGGCACCAACCGGAGAGAAATCGGACATGGGGCGTTAGCCGAGCGTGCTCTCTTCCCGGTAATTCCTGGCGAGGATGGTTTCCCGTACACCATCCGTGTGGTTTCCGACATCATGGAATCGAACGGCTCGTCGTCGATGGCAAGTGTGTGTGGAGGCTCTCTGGCCCTGATGGATGCCGGTGTGCCCATCAAGTCGGCCGTGGCCGGTATTGCGATGGGACTTATCAAAGGCGACGACAAAGTCGTGATCCTGACCGACATTCTCGGTGACGAAGACCATTTCGGAGACATGGATTTCAAGGTCACAGGCACCACTGAGGGCATCACCGCCATCCAGATGGACATCAAGATCGCCGGGCTAGACCTTGAGACGATGCGCCAAGCTCTCGACAAGGCTCGCATCGCGCGATTGAAGATACTCGAAAAAATGAACGCAGCCATACCCAGTCATCGCGACCAGCTTTCCGAGTTCGCTCCTCGGATCATCACCATCAAGATCCCGCCGTCGAAGATCGGCGACGTTATTGGTCCCGGGGGCAAAATCATCCGGGCCATTGTCGAAGAAACAGGCGCCAAGATCGACATCGACGATGACGGCACAGTGCTGATTGCATCCGTTGACGGCGACGCCGGCCGCCGAGCCTTGGCGCGCGTCCAGGAACTCGTAGAAGAGCCCGAAATTGGCAAGGTCTACACCGGTGTCGTCCGGAGGGTGACGACGTTCGGCGCTTTTGTGGAGATTATCCCCGGCACCGACGGCCTGATCCACATATCGGAACTCGACCACACCCGCGTGAGGCGGGTGGAGGATGTTCTGAACGTCGGTGACAAGGTTGACGTCAAGGTTCTCAGCATCGACCCGGAGGGCAAGGTCCGTTTGTCCCGCAAGGCCATTCTCGACAACGGCGGCACCGGCACCCACCACGCAGAAAGGCACCGATAGTTCGTGACGAGATACCGGATGGCATCCCAGAAAGCCGTCTACCACAAAACCACGCTGAGGAATGGACTGAGGGTAGTGACCGAGAGAAACCCCTCGGTCCGTTCCCTTTCGTTAGGTGTCTGGATAGACGTGGGGTCGCGCAACGAAAGCCCGGCCGAAAGCGGCGTCAGTCACTTGGTTGAACACATGGCCTTCAAGGGCACCCGGCGACGAACCGCAAGGCAAATCGCCTTGTCGTTAGAGTCGCTCGGTGGCGGGCTGAACGCCTTTACCTCCCGTGAGCAGACCTGTTACACCGCCAGGGTTCTTGACGATCACCTGGATACGGCAGTCGACGTGCTGGCGGATATCACCTGTCATGCCACGCTGACACCGACCAATCTCAAACGCGAGAAGTCGGTCATAATCGAGGAAATCAGAGAATCGCTCGAGAATCCGTCCGACCACATACATGACGTTTTTGCCGGGACATTCTGGGCCGACCACCCGCTGGGTCGCCCGATCATGGGTACTGCCCAGAACCTCTCCCGTATGCCGCGGGCTAAAATACTGGATTATATCAAACGCAACTATCGCTCGGGATCCATTGTCATTGCCGCAAGCGGCTCGGTGTCACATGACCGGCTGGTGAAACTGGCCCGTCGGAAGTTCGAGTTCGCCACCGGTCGGGCCGAGACTGCCCCGAAGGCATCGCACGGAAGCGGATTCAAGCTGAACCTGGTGCCTTCCGAAAATGGTCAGACTCATCTATGCTTAGGCTATCCCGGTTTGCGCTATGCATCGCGGTGGAGAATGGATATTGTCGCGCTCAACACCTATCTGGGTGGGGGGATGTCATCGGCGCTGTTTCAGAAGGTGCGGGAAGCCCGGGGCATGGCCTATTCGATCTATAGCTACCACGAGGCATACCGAGACGCCGGTGTTTTCGGCGTCTATCTGGCCACCGACAAACGTCGAGTACGCGAGGCCTTTAACATTGTTCTCGGGGAGATCGCTCGGGTCAAGGGTCGGCGCGTGTCTGCGACGCGGCTGGACCAGATCAAGCAGCAGCTCAAGGGTCAACTGATGCTGAGCATGGAGTATACAGCCTCGCGCATGAGCCGGCTGGCCCGCCTTGAACTCCTTACGGGCAAGTACATCCCGTTAGAACAAACCATGCGTGAGATCGACGCTGTCACGCCGTCCCGGCTCATGGAGGCGGCTAACCGCGTCTTCGACGATTCCCGCCTGGCCGTCGCCGTTCTGGGCCCTGCCACCAGGAGCGATTTTAAGAGCGCCGCCGGCAAGTGAGAAGCGGGCGTCAAGCCCGGGAAATGCCTTGCGGCAGCTTTTCAATTATGCTAATTTTGCCGACTATTAACTGAAACTGCTGCGGATATCGATATGGCAACATCCGAGACGGCAAAACGGAAATACGACTTCAGTCGGATCGAAAGCAAATGGCAACAACGCTGGGCTGATGAGAATCTATATGCCGCGCCCGAAACCGCGGACCCTGCTAACAAGTTCTACATGCTGGTGATGTTTCTCTATCCTTCGGGTGACATCCATATGGGCCATTTTCGCAACTACATAATCGGCGATGCTGTCGCGCGCTACCAGATGATGCTCGGCAGAGACGTTCTACATCCGTTCGGCTGGGATTCCTTTGGGCTGCCCGCCGAGCGAGCCGCAATTCAGCGCGCAATCCATCCTCAGGTCTGGACTGCTCAGAATATCGCGGTGTCGCGAGCCACCCTCCAAAAGGCCGGCATCTCCTATGACTGGTCGCGGGAAGTCACTTCCAGCGAACCCGACTACTACAAGTGGACCCAGTGGATGTTCGTACAGTTGTTCAAAAAAGGTCTGGCCTACCGCAAGAAAGGATTCGTCAACTGGTGCCCGGAAGACCGAACGGTACTGGCCAACGAACAGGTCAAAGACGGCCGCTGCGAACGGTGTGACACCATCGTCGAGAAGAAGGACCAGGTGCAATGGTATTTCAAGATCACTGAGTACGCCGATCAGTTGCTCGATGACCTGAACAAACTGCCGCACTGGCCCGACAACGTCAGAACTATGCAGCGCGAATGGATCGGGCGCTCTTACGGGACCGAGGTTGATTTTATTATCGAGGATTCCGGCGAGAAGCTGCCGATATTCACGACCCGTCCGGACACTATCTATGGTGTGACCTATATGGCTGTGGCTCCCGAGGCGGAACTTCTGGACAGGCTCAATCTGACCGGTGAGTACGCCGAGCGGGTAGCTGCCTACCGGGAGAAGGCCCTGCGCCGCACAGAAATCGAACGAGCGTCCGTAACCGAAGAAAAGGACGGCGTTTTCACAGGCAAGTACGTTATCAACCCCTTCAACGGGGAGCGCGTCCAATTGTGGGTGGCCGACTACGTCTTGGCCGGATACGGCACCGGCGCGGTCATGGCTGTACCAGCTCACGACAGCCGCGATTTTGCCTTCGCACGCAAGTACGGCATCCCGCTTAAGATCGTAATCCTTCCTGACGCCGACACCTCATTGGATGACGCTATTATGGATGACGCTTTTGTCGAGTACGGCCCGATGGTCAATTCTGATCGATTTGACGGCCTGGCAGGCAAGGATGCGCTCAGGGCAGTCACGGACTATGCCGAGGAAAAGGGATTTGGGCGCAACAAAGTGAATTACAGGCTCAAGGACTGGCTCATCTCGCGCCAGCGATATTGGGGTTGTCCCATTCCCATTATCCACTGTGAGAAGTGCGGCGAAGTACCGGTACCGGAGTCTGATCTGCCGGTCTTGCTCCCGAAGGTCGACAACTTCTCGCCCAAAGGCCGCTCACCACTGGCCGACATCCCGGAGTACATGAACGTTCGGTGCCCTTCGTGCGGGGGAGAGGCACAGCGCGATCCCGATACGATGGACACATACGTCTGCTCGTCCTGGTATTACCTGCGCTATGCCGACGCCCATAATGACAGCGAACCGTTCGCACGCGAGAAGGCTGACGCCTGGCTGCCGATCGATCTGTACGTCGGCGGTATTACTCACGCCACCGGGCATCTGATCTATTACCGTTTCTTTCACAAGTTCCTGCGTGATATTGGTATGGTCAACGGCGATGAACCTACAGAGAGATTGTTCTGCCTCGGTATGGTAATGGATGAAAACGGCGAGGTAATGTCCAAATCCAAAGGCAACGTCGTGTCACCGGGACTGCTGATGGAGCGACGCGGTATAGATGTCTTACGCCTTGCCATGTTTTTCACCGCCCCAACGGAACGGGAAGTGCTCTGGAGCGAGTCCACCGTCACCGGTGTTGAGAAGTTCGTAATAAACCGCTTGTGTCCGATTGTAAATCACTACCGCGGTACTCGCCCGAACTTAAAGCAACACTTTAACCGGGCGGAGT
The DNA here is from genome assembly GCA_023132995.1 of Candidatus Zixiibacteriota bacterium. GTDB lineage: Bacteria > Zixibacteria > MSB-5A5 > GN15 > FEB-12 > JAJRTA01. Next base: position 13,156 of record JAGLXI010000261.1, read on the forward strand.
TGACCACGGACGAGCGCGAACTATACGTCAAGCTGAATCTGACGATCAAGAAGGTCATCGAAGATATTGACCGGCTGCAATTCAACACGGTAATCGCGGCGCTGATGGAACTGGTGCGCGATTACCAACCGGAGAAAATCGCCAACGATAATCTAAATGACGTTGTCATTCTCAGGACAATTCAGATGATAGCGCCGTTGGCCCCTCATCTGGCCGAAGAATTGTGGGAAAATACGGGGTGTTCCGGCTCTGTGTTCAAATCGCAATGGCCCGATTATGACACGGAGGCAGTCGTCGGTGACACAATCGAGGTTGCGGTGCAGGTCAATGGCAAGCTGAGGGATAC
>JAGLXI010000262.1 GCA_023132995.1 Candidatus Zixiibacteriota bacterium
AGACTTATGACGCACTACACTAGCGCTGCTCGCAAGAAACTGCGCCCGCGCCTGGGACGGCATACACAAGACGCCGATCAAAGTGACTACCGCTGTTGCGGATTGAAGGACACGCCAAACAGACCATTCGCTCAGAAGCATAGCTCTCATGACCTTCTCCATGGTTAGACTTTCAGCCCGTCGCAGGGGCCGTGGCGGTGCAGGCAAACGCGGTACCGCGTGGACACCAATTGCACAGGCCGCGTGTCGTCAGTGACTTAGCGGCATGTTCGCAATGGTGTTCTCAGGGCCCGGCGGCGTTTCGGTGTGCGGATTCAGGTCAGTGACCAGCGTTTCAACACGAAACACCTGACTGTTCTCAAGAAGTATGCCTGGCCTGTGCCCCCTCGGACGAGAGCGCCCGGGCCGGGATTCCCCACGGCGTAGGAAAGTCACTTGATCAGTTTCTTGCGGTGTTCCTTGTATTTTCTGAGATACTCGCGGAGCCTGGATTCCCGGCCGACATCTTTGGGCTGGTAGTATTCCCTGCCCTTCAATTCCTGCGGCAGGTATTCCTGGTCGGTTATGGCGTCCGGAAAATCGTGGGCATAGCGGTAGTCTTTGCCGTAGTCGAGCGCCTTCATCAGGGATGTGGGTGCGTTGCGCAGACCGAGCGGCACCGGGAGGGAACCCATTTCCGCTGCGTCGGTCTGGGCTCCTGTAAAGGCGGTGTACGAGGCATTGGACTTCGGAGCGCAGGCCATGTAGATCACGGCTTGGGCGATGGCCAGTTCCCCTTCGGGAGAACCAAGGAAATGATAGGCGTCCCGGGCGTTAAGGGTCAGCGTGAGGGCGTACGGGTCGGCCAGGCCGATATCTTCCGAGGCAAAACGGACCAACCGCCGGATGATGTACATCGGGTCTTCGCCGCCGTCCAGCATTCTGGCCAGCCAGTAGAGGGAACCGTCCGGATCGCCGCCGCGAATAGTCTTGTGCAGGGCCGATATCAGGTTGTAGTGTTCCTCCCCGCTCTTGTCGTACAGGGGTGTCCCTTTCTGATGGACCTGCCTGAGTATCTCCAGCGTGACCGGTTTGCCCCGGCCCACGAAAGCCGCAGCAGCCTCCAGCAGGGTGAGTCCCCGACGCGCGTCGCCATCGGCAGCCGCGGCTATAAAATCAAGTCCTGCGTTATCGACGGCCAGGTCCATATTGCCGAGACCGCGTTCCTGATCGCTTAAGGCTCTCTCGATCAGCGTCCTGATATCCTGCTGCGACAGCCTCTGAAGAGCGTAGACCTGCACCCGCGAGAGCAGCGCCGAGTTTACCTCAAAGGACGGGTTCTCGGTAGTAGCGCCGATGAGAATGGTATCTCCTTTTTCGACATACGGCAAGAAGGCGTCCTGCTGCGCCTTGTTGAAGCGATGGATCTCATCGATAAAGACGTAGGTACGGCGACCGGACAACTTGAAATAGCTGGCCGCCTTGGAGATCACCTGCTTGACCTCTTTGATGCCTGCGACTACCGCCGAAAAGCGCACAAACTGCCCCCGGGTCGACCTGGCAATCAGTTGGGCCAGGGTGGTCTTTCCGGAACCGGGAGGCCCCCAGAAGATCAGTGACCCCACCTGGTCGTTTTCGATGGCCCCTCTGAGAGGAGTGTTCGGCCCGACTATCTTATCCTGCCCCGCGAATTCGTCAAGAGTCCGGGGACGCATGCGGTCGGCCAGCGGTGTCGCTGCTATCCGGGCCTGCTCGTCAGGTTCCGAGTCGTCAGTGAAAAAATCCATGCAAGAATATAGACCCGGCGCCACGGCCGTACAATCACAAATTGCACACGTGAGAATCCCTGGTAGTAACCGGCACGTCTTTGACTCATAGATTTCGCAACACGTCCGATATGCAAGATAGTACCTGCCGTTAGGAGCAAAAGCTCACGACGGCCAAAAGAGGCGCAGGCCCGCCCAGGCGCTTCCCTTCCGGGCTGCCGTCGCTACCGGTGACAGCGAACCAGTGCGATTTGGGGGAGGGACGATGATTGGACAATGAGGTTGTAGGTGTCGCAAACATCTTCGATTGTGACTACAGATGAGACCGGCTCGGACGGGCTAACCAAGCTGCGGATTGCATTCGTGAACTGGCCCGTGGATGAGGACAGCGTGACAAGTTGTGATCTCCTGGACGGAACCGACCTGGGGGAGTGCGGCCTTGTCTTCTTTGATCCGCTGCAATTCGCGAGAGATCACCAGCTATGGACGAACGTTGACAGCATCTCGGATACAGGGTACGTTTCCCGCACCGAGACGGAGTTCATACAGTACCTGGCGGGCATCAAGAAAGCCTCCCAGGGCTTGCAGGCCGTTCTGGCGAGCGGCGGTACGCTGGTAATCCGGTCGAATATCCCCAAAGGCTACATCAAGGTGCATAAGAAAAGTACCGCCGCAATAAAGGGGTACACGGAAACGGTGATGCCGGTTTTCTTCTGGTTGGAGGAATTCCTCGGCAAGTACTCATTTCAGTACTGTAACACCAGGACGTTGAAGTTCCTCGTGCCCAAGAACCCTTTGCGCAATGTCTTTAGCGAATCCGCGGTCAACTGCCTGCAGACCCTGAAAGCGGTGGGGAAAGGCAAGCGGGAAGTCATAGCCGGTACCGGCTCAACTTTCCGCGTTCCAGCAATATCGAAAATTACGTTCGACACCGTTCCCGGCCAGATATACCTGATTCCACAGTTCATTATCAAGGGTGAACCGGAACAATTGATAAAGGCCTTCAGGGATGTATGTCAGAGCCGGGGGACCGGGTCGGTTAGGCCGCGCTGGCTGACGTATTACGAGAACGAATTGCGGTATTTCAGTCCTTACCGGGAGGAGTTGGAAAGGCTGGACCTGGAAATCGAGGCGCTGAAAAAAAAGAAGGGGGTCATCCTGTGCAAGCAGGCCGGTATAGACCGGCTGGCTGATCTGCTGTTTGAAAACGAAGGCGAATTAGTTGCTGCGGCGCGGACGGCCCTGGAAACGGTCGGCTTCGATTGTGCTGAACCTGTCGGCAAGGAAAAACAGGAAAGCTTTGGGGCCTCGTTCCGAGATGATACAATCTACCGTACTCTGGTCAGGGTCGCCAGCAGCAATAGAGGTCCGATTCGGGTGGCCGAACTGCACAAACTTCTGCAATCGATAGATTCGAATAGTCTGAAAGTTGGACTCAAGGGCATCTTGATCGGCAATGCCTCGCGTGGCTCGCAGCCCGAGCGGCGGGAGCACTGGTTCGATGCCGAGTGCCTGGAACTGAGCAAGCAGCACGACGTTTGCCTGCTGCCGACCTATGAATTGTTTATGATAGTGTGCTACGTCATGACCCGAAGGTCGGCTGACAACATTGAGGATATCAAGATGTCCCTGCGGCGGGATATCTTCTCATGCGACACTCAGTTTACCGTCAACCGCAAGAAATACGCCATCTGACTGCACCGGCGAGCTGTTCGATTCGCGGAGTCTATGCTGCAGGCACACAAGCTCTGATGGATCGGACATATCTCATCTCCATTTATGCCTTTTTCTGGTTCGTGAACCGATAGCGCTCCTCGGAATTGGCTCCCGCATGCGCGTTGCCTCATTGAAGAA
>JAGLXI010000263.1 GCA_023132995.1 Candidatus Zixiibacteriota bacterium
CGCGACGAGTCGGAGCGGTTCCCGTTCGTGGATTTCCAGACCGGTCTCGACACTGTACGCGCCATGCTGCACCAGCCGGGCGACGAGTGGCTCGAATCCGAGAGCTCCCTCAGGCGCATCACTCATCAGGCCGAGCGTGACCTCGGTTTCCAACCGAACGTAATTGTAGTCCTCATGGAAAGCTGGTCGGCGCGTAACACCGGCGCGCTCGGTTCTTCGCACGATCTCACACCGCATTTTGACAGCCTGGCCTCTCGGGGAATCCTGTTCTCAAACTTCTATGCCAGCGGGGTTCGCACCAGTTTCGGGCTGCCTGCCACGTTGGGTAGTTTTCCGTCGCTGCCGGGGCGCTCGATAATGGGACGGTACGACGCCCTTCACCCGTTCGTCATGCTTTCAGAAATCCTCCATGGACGCGGATACTATAACGTCTTTGTCTATGGGGGCGATCTCGTGTTTGACAACATGGAGGGCTTCTTCACGACAAAGAAGTATGATCGGCTCTACGGTGAGAACAAACTGGGAAAAGAGAACGCCTTCTCCAAGTGGGGCATTCCCGACCATGTTGTCTTTGAGAAGACAATCGCCCTGATTGATTCCCTGCCGCGCCCGTTTCAATTAACCGCGCTCACTCTGTCCAACCATGAACCGTTTGACCTGCCCGACTCATCGACCCAGAGATACCGCGACAGCAGTGACAGTTCGAAAACTTTCAACGCTCAACTCTACGCTGACCACGCCGTCGGGCTGTTCGCTGCGGCGCTTGCGCGTCTGGCGGTGCTCGACAGCACTATTGTTCTTTTCACCGCCGACCATGCCAAGTATGGGGCCGGGCGTTACATGCTCGACCCCGAGATATTCCACATCCCGCTGCTTGTCTATTCGCCGGCGATCGTGGGGAGTAACGGCCGGACAGTCGACAAGTACAGCTCCCAGACCGATATCCTGCCGACGCTGATGGGACTGTTGGGAGGCGACTACGAACACTCCAGTTGGGGGCGTGACCTGTTGCGGTTAACCGAGGATGACTCCGGGTTCGCCATAATTAACGCGGGAGATCGTATCGGCAGTGTCGACGGGCGATATTTCTACATAGAGTGGTTGGGGCGTTTCAATACAACGTATGAACTGGCCAGGCTCGGAGAGGCCGACGCTGAGATAACCGATCAACAAACAGAGAGCGCTCTACAGTTGCAGCGTCGGACGCGGATGTATATGCAGATCGCCGAACAGTTGTCAACACCTGCGACACCGTGAACCAGACCCTGCTGCCGTGCGCTGTAATGGATATCGGAACGGGCAAGACCGACTATGCCCCCTCCGGTAGCGCGACCATGCGATCCAGTTCGGTCTTGATCTCCTCGCGGCTGAGTGCCCTGACGGTGATGACGTTGCGACTATCGGCGCCCCGAGCTTTCTCGGCAGCGAAGTGGTGATCGGCCTGGCGGGCAATCTGGTGCAAATGCGTTACCACGATAAGCTGGCCACCGTCAGAGAGTTCCTTGAGCTTCCGGCCTACCTCCACCGCCGTGCGGCCACCGATGCCAGCGTCTACCTCATCGAACACTAAAAGTGAATGCGCTACCTTGTTGTGACACCTTTCGGTCGACTTGAGAGCCAGCAGCACCCGCGAGATTTCTCCCCCCGACGCGGTCTTCACCAATGGCCTAAGCGGTTCGCCGGGGTTGGCCGAGAAAACAAACCGAGCTTTCTCTAACCCGCGTACAGACGCCCTTACCGCACGACCGCCTGAGACCACACCGTCGGGATCGTCCTCGTATACAAACTCCAGCTTGAACCGGCAGTGGTCAATGGCCAGGTCTTTCAACTCTGCGATGACCAGCCGCTCTAACTCCGCCGCAGCCTTTTTCCGACGGGCTGAGAGGGCCAGCGCCTGAGTTGAGTACTCGTTGCATAGCCGTTGATGCTCTTGCTCGAGGCGTGCGATGGTGCTGTCGGTGTCAGGTCGGCACGCCAGCTTCGCCTCGATTGCCTGCAGGCTGACCAGGACTCCCTCTTCGGAACCCCCGTACTTTTTCTTGAGATTGTAGATCTCGTCAAGCCGGGTATTGATTTGATCGATCCGCACCGGATCGTCCCGCACCGAGCGGCCATATTGCTCGATGAACCGTCTCAGGTCTTCGAGTCTGATCTGAACGTCGCGCAGGTCCTCGGTCCTCTCGTTCAGCGCCGGGTCGACAATTGCCATTGACTCCAGTTCTTTGCTTGCCGCCGACAGCATGTCCGGCAGGGAACCGGTTTCGTTGTCGAGGATTTCTCCGATCGTTGAGGCCGAGACAATCAACTCGCGGGCTGAATCGAGGACCTTTCGCTCGGCCAGGAGTTCTTCCTCCTCGCCGACTCGCAGGGCGGCCTTTTCGATTTCATCCTTCTGGAACAGCAGCAGTTCGCGTTCCTGTATCAGGCGCTCACGCATACTCTGCATTCGCTTGAGTTCGTCAGCCACCCCGCGCCAGTTCTCGAAAACAATCCTGAGGACGTCGACCTGATCGGTGAGACCGGCGAACCGGTCCAAGAATGTGAGGTGGTTGTCCTCGTCCATCAGCGCCTGGCCGGCATGTTGACCGAGAATCTCGCCGATGGGTGCCATGAGCGAGCGAAGTTGAACCAGAGACGCCCGGTTTCCGTTTATGGTAACGCGCGAGACGCCCTCTTTGGCGATTGTGCGCCGCAATACAATCCTGTTGTCGGCTATCAGGTCCGCGAATTCCTTTTTGTAAGCGGCAGGCAGGCGGGAGACATCGAAAGTGGCTGAGACGGCAGCGCCGGAGGCGCCGTGCCGAATGACGTCACGGTCGGCGCGCCCGCCAAGCGCCAGTGAAAGAGCGGCAACGACAACTGATTTGCCGGCTCCCGTCTCTCCCGTGAGAGCGGAAAGGCCCGGCCCGACTCTCAGTTCTGCCTTCTCAAGCAGAGCGATGTTCTCAATTCTGAGACTTGTCAGCATCTAAGCCGTAGCCCTGGATTTCACGTTGGATTCGCGAGGCGCGTTCTTCGTCGCCGGCTTCGGTGGCCGCAATCAGTTCTTCCTTTAGGCGGGCGCGTATCCCGGCCTGCTTTCGCTGCCGCATCTGTTCAAGCATTCTCGCCGTCTCGACGTCCACTCGGTCGGCCGGCCAGTCGGTGGACACGATCTCCGAGAGCAGCGAGGCAAAATCCTGGTCCTGGACACCATCGAGCATCCGTCCGGCGTCGACAGCCCCCAACTTGCGGTACTGGTTCACCATGGCCGCATAAAGCCGCGACAACTCCTTTGAACTGAAGTCATCCGGCGCCACGGTATCGAATACAGTGTCGATGGAACCGGGGCCGTTGAACAACAGCGAGACAAGCTCAAACTCGCAGCGATCATACTTCGGTCGGCTCGCAGTCGCCGGCTCATCGGCGGCTTTCACCTGGGGTGCGCCACCGTGCAGAATCTGAACGTCCACACCCAGCACATCGGCGGCCTCGGCGTAGAACAGGCTGCGGCGAGTCGGATCAGCTATGCGGGCGCCCAGCGACGCGAGTTCCTTGACCAGTTTTTCCTTGCCCACGATCCCGGCCGAGGCGACGTCCGTGTTTCGCACCCGGAAAGGGATAAAGCCGATCGCCTCGTGTATGAGCTCGTCGATCTTGTCGCTGCCGTACTTGAGGGCAATGGTATCGGGGTCCTCTCCCTTCGGCGTAAGGATCACCCTGACCTCAAGTCCGGCGTCGTAGAGAGCATCAACCGACCGCAGGGCAGCATTCTGACCGGCAGAGTCGGCATCGAAAAAGAGGTAGGCATCGGTAGCGAATCTGGCCAGAAGTCTGGCCTGCTGCGCCGTGAAGGATGTCCCCGACGAAGCCACCACGTTTTTCACCCCGACCTGCCAGAGCGATATAACGTCGAAATAACCCTCCACGATAATAGCCGCACCGGTTTCGCGAATGAAATCGCGGGCGTGGCTCAGCCCGTACAGTACGTTTCCCTTCACGTACAACGGCGTCTCAGGGGAGTTTACGTACTTGGCCGGCTCGCCTTTCTTGAGAGTCCTACCGCCGAATGCAATCGGCTTACCGCTAAGGTTGTAGATGGGTATCATCAGCCGCTGTCGAAAGCGATCGAAGTAGTTGCCCCTCTTCTCCGAAAGCAGAGCCAGACCTGCCTTGACCAGGTCCTCGGCGGTGAGGTCCCTGCCGGCTGCATATCGGATGAGGCCGTCCCAGTCTTCAGCGGCCAGCCCCAGGGCAAAGTGCTCTATGGCGGTGTCGGTGATCCGGCGTTTTCCCTTCAGATACTTTTGAAGAACCGCACCGTATTTCGAGCGCCCGAGGGTTTTCTGGAAGTACTCCAGGGCGACCTGGTTGGCATAGCCGAGCCGCTCCATAGCCTGGCGTCTGAAATCGGAGCCAGCCTCCTCGCGGATAGTGATGTTGGCCTGCCGGGCCAGAAGCCGGACGGCCTCCACGAATGACATCTTCTCATGTTCCATCAGGAAGGAAAACACGTTGCCGCCCTTGCCGCAACCAAAGCAGTAGAATATCTGCTTCTCGGGAGAGACGCTGAAAGACGGCGTCTTCTCCGTGTGAAAGGGGCAGAGCCCGACAAAGTTCCTGCCGCGCTTTTTCAAGCGGAGGTATTCCCCGACTACCTGCACAATGTCGCTGGCCTGCCTTATCTGCTCTATGGTTTCTTCGGGGATCATGCTATTCCTTCAACTTGACAATCGTCACACCGGCGCCGCCTTCGTTCCAGTCACCCATCCGAAGCGAGGCCACTTCCGGGTGACCCTTGAGATAGTTGGTCAAGAGCCGCTGCAGGGTACCGGTACCTTTGCCGTGAATCACGTACACTTGGTGCAGCCCGGCCATGACGACTCGGTCCAGGTAGCGATCAAGCTGCTCGATGGCTTCATCTCCCGTCATTCCGCGCAAGTGGATTTCGGGGCGAACGGTCTCCTCGATCGAGTAGCCGGCGGCTCTCCTGAGCGCCTCCGGCGGATGAGCACCTTCCGCCGGCGCCAGGTTCCGCAACTCAACCGTCGTGACGATGTTGCCCACTCTTACTCGCGCGCGCTCTTTGCCGATCAGTTCCGTAATTTCCCCATCCCTGTTCAGCGAGATGATCCGAACAGAGTCGCCGGGCTGAAAGGCAATGCCGGCCGGAGGCTGCTGCCTGAGTTCCTCCCCGCGGCGAACGGCGCCCTTCTGTCGCTTGCGCAGGTTCTTGTGGAAATCGCGCACGGCTTTCTGCGAGGCCTGACTCTTGCGAATTTTCGCCACCAGGCTCTCGACCTCCCGGCGGGTTTCCGCAAGGAATCTCTCGGTCTCATCCAGCGCCTTCTGCTTTTCGGCGTCGACTTCGGCCTTCAGCCTGTCGGCCAGTCGGCGATACTCCTCCTCGTGCTCCCTGGCTCGGTCGAGCCTTTCGCTGAGCTCTTTGCGGTCGGTCTTGATGCGAGCCAGCTCGGACTCAATGGCCGCGACCAGGTTGTCCAGCGACTTCTCGTCGCTGCCTCGAAGCTGCGCCGCTTTCCTGCAAATGGAGTCCGGCATACCCAGGCGCCCGGCAATCTCCACGGCATAGGACGAACCGGGCAGGCCCATACGCAGGCGGTAGGTCGGCCCGAGAGTCTCGCGGTCAAACTCTAATGAGGCGTTTTCCACCTCGGTATGCTCCATGGCCAGTGTCTTGAGCTGCGAATAGTGGGTGGTGGCTATCAGCCGGGCTTTTCTCTCGATGGTGTGGACGATTATCGCTTCGGCCAAGGCGGAGCCTTCCTTGGGATCTGTCCCGGCGCCGATTTCATCAAACAACAGCAGCGTCCTGGCCGAGGCCTTCACCAGGCCGCGAATGATGTTCCGGATGTGCGACGAAAAAGTGGACAGAGACAACTCGATAGACTGCTCGTCGCCTATATCGGCAAACACATCGCGGAAAAGTCCCACCTGCGATTTCTCGTCGGCGGCAATGTGAAGCCCCGAAAGCGCCATCAGAACCGACAGACCGACCGTCTTCAGGCAAATCGTCTTCCCGCCGGTATTGGGCCCGGTTACCAGCACCACCTGTCGCAACTGGTCAAGACCGATACTGATCGGGACCACTTCCGAAACGCTGCCCAGTTGCACGATCAACAGCGGGTGGCGGGCATCAACCAAGTCGACCGATGACTCGGCGACAATCATGGGGCGATTGCCTTTGATCTGATTGGAAAACAGCGCGGCGGCATGCAGCCTGTCCAGCGTCCCTATCAGGCGTGTGTTCTCAAGCAGCGACTCCGACCGCCTGGCGATTTCCGCCGTGAGAGCGAGGAGAATGTGGCGGACCTCGGCCTTTTCCTCCTGTAAGAGCAGGTTGATGCGGTTGTTCAGTTCAACCGTTTCCTTCGGCTCAATGAACAACGTAGCGCCGCTCTGGCTGCGGTCATGAAGGATACCCATATCCCCCCGGTACCGGCTGGAAGGAATGGGAATGACATAACGGTCGTTGCGCTGTGTGACGACGTCGTCCTGCCAGCCGGTCTGCTTGACGCGGGCACTTAGGATTCCTTCCAGGCGGCCCACGATTTTGCGGCGGCCCTCCCACAGATCGGCGCGGATTTTCCTGAGAGCGGGCGAGGCCTTGTCGCGAACGTTGCCGTCCTCATCGACGGTTCTTTTGATATCGGCCGCCAGTTCCGGAAAGGCCCGAAGGCGGCACAAGTAGTCGTCTATCAGCGGGTACTTATCGCGCCCATCCTCGTCGTAGCCATTTAAGCCGCTGGAAATCTCGACCAGTTCCAGAATCAGGAGCATCTCCTGTGGATCCAGGAAATTCCCCTCGACCTGTGCTTTGCTTAGAAGGTCCCGTCCGTCGTTCTCGATACGGCAAAGAGGGAAGGGCGTCCCGAAATTGACGATATCCTTCATCTCGGAGATTTCCGCCAGACTTTGCTCGATCTCGGCCTTGTTGTCCAGCGGGCCGATGCCGTCAACCTCCGCCCCGCCATATACCGTCAGGCACTTGCCCCTGATGAGGGAAACGATCTTGCGGAATTCAAGCGTCCGTGTGGTGTGTCCATCTATCATGACTACCTGACTCGACCCAATAGAAGAAAGCCGACCGGAGGTCGGCTTCAATATAAGATTCCAGGCTTGAAATCAAAATCAATTTAGTCGTCGGATATCCCGATATCAAAGAACTTCTCCATCTGGTACAGGACCTGGTGGACCTGCTGGCGGTGTTCATCCAGCGGCTTGACGCTGGAGCCCGCCTGTCCTGAAGCAAGCAGCAACGTTTTCTCCATCTGCCCCATGAAACTCGGTTTGCCCGGGTGGAGCGTTGCCGTTCCATCGTACATCAGGGGCACTGTCTTGGCCACAACCGGGCCGAAGAACGACGCTTCAAATGACGTGTAAAAGGCATCCGGCATCGGCAGCAGAAAGACAAGGAAAGTCAGAAAGCCGATGGCCACCCAGCCGCGTAGAAAACCGATCAAGGCCCCGCCCATCTGATC
>JAGLXI010000264.1 GCA_023132995.1 Candidatus Zixiibacteriota bacterium
CTCGCGCACGCGATAGCCGCGCAGCAGGATACGCCCGTCCTCGAAGTTGGCCGACTCCACTGCGTGCGGCGTCTCCACGAACTGCAGGATATGGTCAACCAGCACTTTCTCCGGATGGATGACCGAAGTAACGCCGATCCGGGACAGGTCGACCACGCTGTTCTCCTCGGCAAACTCGCGGCTGCGCAATCGAGCGATCCTCTGACCCACGTTGTACTGGGCCGCAATGGCGCAGACGATCATGTTGACTTCATCGTTAGGAGTAACTGCCAGAACCAGGTCGGCATCGGCCAAACCTGCCTCCATAAGCACCGACGGAGACGAACCGGAGCCGTTCAGCAATTGCAGATCGAGCTTCTCGGTCATCGACTGGCAGAGCCCGGCATCCATCTCGACCATCGAGAGCTTGTGCTTCTCCTTGATCAGATGTTCAGCCAGACTCTGACCGACCACACCGCCACCGACAATTACAATCCTCATACTTCCACTATTTCGGCCAAAGCCGTTTCCAAGTCAAGGGTTTCCTTTTTCGACAGGGAGGCCCGGTTTGGCTTTTCAGCCAGCAGAGACTCTATCTGTTTTCATGAGTGTACTAACTTCATTGGAATCATATCCATCGCCGGTTTGAGACGAGACAACCGAGTAACACTACATTGTGCACCCGGCGGGGCTAACTGCCTACTGGTTAAGGTCTTTGCCCAGCCGCTCGAGGTCATCGGTGGGGCCTATCAACACCAGTGTATCAAGCTCACCGAGCACAGTGCCGGGCTCTGGAGCGATTGTCATCCTGCCGCCGTGTTTCTTGATGCCGATAATCGTAACCCCATATTACACAGAACCCTCAGCATATCGATCGGACTTCAATAAGCCATTATGCTTGACCGAAATCAATAACATGTTTACCAATTCCCGGATGAATTCATCTTCCTCAAAGAGCGGTTCCGTAAGGACGTTCCTTGTCTATCATTTGCCGGTCGTTCTTTTTGCTGCGGCGATCCTGACCGTATCATCCCTGACCGGGCTGCAGACACCCGACGTGAAGGTGGTTGCGCTGGACAAGCTGGCTCACCTGCTGGAGTACGCCATCTTTTCCTTCCTTACTTACCGATCCTTTTGCCGGTGGGAGTTGCGGCTGGTGTCCAAGCACGCCTTTGGGTTTTCCGCCCTTTTCCTGTCGCTGTTTGCCGCTTTCGATGAGATATTCCAGAGGTTCATTCCGGGCCGCTCTTCCGAGGTGTGGGACGTTCTTGCCGACCTTCTGGGGGCCTTGCTGGTGCTGGTTCTAATGGAGATGCACAGAAGAAGGGCGACCAGAGGTCGGGACCACTGCTCATGATTCATACAATCTTCCGCCACAACGGCTTGATCGTCTCCCAATTCCTTTTAATGCCTTGACAATCTGTGGGCAAGTGATATATTTCCGCTGGTTGGGCTACATTTGCGGTCAAGGCCCATTTAACGGAGGTTCACTACCTTCCTTCTGGTCTAACAATGTTGGTCGCGTACTTGCGTAGATATTAATCGTCGTATCTGGTCTAACGAAACTGGTCCGGTCTTGAATCTACATTCGAGGAGGAACAATTGATGCAAGCGGCAACCAGTGAGCAGCTTGGCTTGTTCACCCGGCCTTTTTCGATCATGACTGTTGCAGATTCGGATATCTCCCTCGTACCGTGGCGCAACCGCCCGGTAGCGATAGCGGGGACTCCCCTGTTTAACAGCCCGATGAGCATCGAGAAAGAGCACTGGCCGGGAGAAGCGCTCCTTCGGACCGGGGAAATCAATTGTTCGTCCCCGTCCGGAATATCAGGATCAGGTGCGATGTTCATGAACTCTATCAGGAGATTGGCGTAATGCGGTTTAGATTGTTAATACTCTTGGCTGTTTTTTCAGCCCTGTCGGCTGGATTGGTCCAGAGTCAGAGCCTGTCGCTGGATCACGTCGACGGTTTGAATGCAACCGGCGGTCTGGAGATGGATGCACCGGTAACATTCTTCATCCAAATGACCGGCGGAGAGAGCACCTACGGCGGCGTCACCAACGGCTTCCGGGTCTATTCGCCTACCGGCGCCGAATGGACCACTACCGTTGCCGATACGACCGGGGCGCTGACGGAATTGATATATGAGAATCAGTACATCAGGCATTTCTCGATCACGGGTTCCGGAGCCGACACGGTCGGCCTGGGATGCTGGCGGG
>JAGLXI010000265.1 GCA_023132995.1 Candidatus Zixiibacteriota bacterium
GGCCGTCCCCGATCAGACCGTGCTGCCGACCGAGATGAAGCCGCAATTGTCCCAGGACCTGCTCGGCTTTCATCTTCTTGTCGGACACTATGAACAACGCATCACCCGGTTTGACTTCGCCCCTGACGCACATAGCGTCTTTCATATCTTCGCCGAGGAACTTCAGAATCGGCGACTTGTCTCCATCTGGGGCGCGCAGTATATAGGCAAGGCCGGCGGCACCCAGCTCTTTCGCCCGGGACGTCAGATCATCGATCTGTTTCCGCGAGAATGTCCCGCCCCCCTTGAGGACAATTCCCTTGACGACACCACCGGCGCTGACGTTATCCGCGAAGACCCTGAAAGCGCACCCGGTGGCAATATCCGACAAATCGACGATTTCCATATCGAATCGAGTATCCGGTTTGTCGGTTCCCCAACGCGCCATAACTTCTTCATACGTGATCCGCGGGAACGGTGTTGCGAGCTCGACGCCCAGCACCTTGTCAAACAGGTCTCTCATCATTCCTTCGGCCAATGCAAAAACGTCATCGGGCGTTGCAAACGACATCTCAAGATCGATCTGGGTGTGTTCCGGCTGCCGGTCGCTGCGCAGGTCCTCGTCGCGTAGGCAGCGCGCCAGTTGGAAATACTTGTCAAACCCCGACACCATCAGTATCTGTTTCAGAAGCTGGGGTGATTGCGGCAGGGCGTAGAATTTCCCCCTGGAAACGCGGCTGGGCACAACGTAATCGCGTGCACCCTCCGGCGTCGATCGAATCAAGAGCGGTGTCTCAATCTCGTAGAATCCCTCGGTGCTCAGGTAATTGCGCACGGCCAGCGATGCTTCGTGGCGAATGCGCATCTTCTCCTGCAGGGGCGAGCGACGAAGATCAAGAAAGCGGTACTCAAGACGCAGCTTTTCACTGGCCTGGGTGTCGTCTTCAATCTCGAAGGGCGGCGTCTTCGATTCCGCCAACGTGTGGAACGCCTCGGCTGTGACTTCGATTTCGCCGGTCGCCAGATTCGGGTTTAACGTTCCCTCCGGACGCTCGGTCACTGTGCCCGCAACGGCAACCACAAACTCGTGACGGGCGCGAGAAGCCTCCGCAAGCATATCTTTGTCAAAACTGTCGGGGTTGATCACGACCTGCGTGATGCCATAGCGGTCCCTCATATCCATGAAAAACAGGCCGCCTAAGTTGCGATAGCTGGCGACCCAGCCGTTGAGTCGCACACTCTGACCGACTTCAGTCGACCGCAACTCCCCGCAGGTATGTGTTCGTTTCAATTCCTTGAACGGCGGCACTCAATCCTCTCTAACTGCCTGTTACACTGTCGTATCGGCATATTTTCCCAATCGTTAAGAGACATCCTGTCGGCATGGCTGCGAGAAGCTACACCATTTACCCCGGCAAGTCAATAGGTACGATGGCCCCGTCTGTGCGAGGTGAGGGAATGACATGCGCATCTGCTACGCTTACTGCCGATACCGCGCCCAAGCGCTGTCCAGCATTGATCGCCACGCCGGTGGGACAGCGTCATAATCGGGACTGTAGCCGCGGAAAAACGACGTGTCGCCATTTACTGTGAAAATATAATATTCTGAGTGTTCGCAGCCGGAGGGACAGTCTCCCCAAGCGTCACGAAAGAAATAGACGACGTCTGCCCCATTCCTATACAGGAGCAACAAGGCGGCGTCTCCCCAGTAACGATTGGGCTCGACAAACCGCAGCCCGGGCAAATCAGCGGAAGCGTAGATATCGGCCAGAACGAGAGGGTGCAACCGTTCCTGAAACTTCAGCTTGAGATGTCTGAAATCTGGATTCGCCAGTGTGATCGTATCGAGGCCGTACACGCTGTTCAGGGAATCCCAGTGATGATATTCACCTGCGGCAATGCTGTCATAGCTCCCCTGCGTGAAACCCATCCATAACCGGCCCGGCTCCCACGGTACGCGGAAGCCGATCCCGACCGCATCAAGCGAATCTTTCCACTGTTCCCGGATGAGCACCAGTTCATCGCGTATCTGTTCATAGAGTTTCCCGGGGGCGGTTAGTTCTCCAGAGAGCCACAGCGCGGCGTTGGCCGCTTCGGTGTCGGTTTGCGGGGTCACCGGATCGTGCGTTGAGTTGTCATCGCTGTTTGGGGCGGACGGCTGATCCTTGCCGCACCCGCTGACGAGAACCATCGCAACCGCCAAGATCAGAACGCTCAGATTTCGCATCACTTTGGAACCCTATACTCGTTGACTCGCGCCTACTATGTGCACACTTTCGTTTGAATGCAAACGAAAAGTCGGCGAAATCCGTGTATCCCTATTGACAGGGAGTGGTCTGTCGGGCTATAATGGGTAAAGCAGTAACTGTTTGACACCGATACGCTTAGTATGAATATATCGCGGTACCTTAGTGAGAAGCTGATCAAGATGGAGATGACGACCGTCATCGAGCCTCTTGAGGAGAATCAGTCGGAGGAAAAATGGCGGCAGATCGCCAAGGAGAAGATCCTCGACGAACTGGTCTCCCTGCTGGAAACCGGCAACCACATCGGCAACCGCACCAAACTCCTAACAGACTTTATTAACCGCGAGCGCAAAGCCACCACCGGTATTGTCGACGGCATTGCCGTTCCTCACATTCGTTCGATGCAGGCCAGGGACTTGATGATCGCCGTGGCTCGCTCGAGTGCCGGGTATGACTTTGGCGCCCTCGACGGCGAACTTACCCATCTTTTCTTTGTTATGGCTGCTCCGCCTTATGACGACGCGCTATACCTGCGTGTGTTCAAATCCCTGATGGAGAAACTTCACTACGACTCATTCCGCGAAGAGTTAATGAGTGCCACCGAGCCGGGCGAACTGCTGCACACCATCCGCGCGATGGAGTAACGACGCCGCAGAATCACGCGATCTCCCCCTGCTAACTTAAAGAGTGGCTTCGGGAGTCCCCGCCCTCCCGGATATCCGGTCAGGCAGCAGGTAATGGGAAACCTGACAAAAAAGATATTATTGTCTTACAATCATTTTAATACTTGACAAATACAGGGTTTTGGTAGTATATTTGCGTTGTCTAACAGGCAAATAGGTGACTGGCAGTTGTACCTCCCTCCCAAGGAAACGGGAAGGGACTGCAGGAAAAGGATATTCACGGACAGCCGATGGGGTACCCTGGTTTGCACAGGTGGTATGAATTGATATCTATGTAGGAAGGTGGGAGCATATTGTTTGAAACATATAGGTCAGTTTGTGCATTTATCTGCGGATGTCTGGTAATCTGCTTTGCCTCTCCACTTCTTGTCAACGCGCAGGAGAGCTATATTACGGGCGGTTGTTACTGTGATTACGAGACCCGGCAGACCATCTGCACTTACGAAGTGTTTTCGGGGCGTCCGGCGCTCAGTCATATGATCTTTTCGATGGTGCCTGACTGCTACGATCAGTTCATAACTACCAGCGACTTCTTCAATTTTGAGCCATTGCAAACCTACTATAGCCAGTGGTGTGGGGATATCTACGGAATGAAGGCGGAACAGGAACTGGACGAGGGGCAGTGGGCGAGCTTTACCATCACTTATGACGGCCTCTTTCCCCTCGGTATGGGCACCGTCTATGCGGTTCTCAAGGGGGGAACGGTCTGCGATTCGTTTCCTGTCCAGGGAGTGATCGACTGCACCCCGCCTCCGTGCATCAAGTGGTCGCTCGATGCTGCGATTATTGATTTCGAGATCCGAAAGCCAGGGACCTATGCCGCTTGCCTGGCAATAATGACGGTTGAGTCCAACTGGCAGATAAACATCGGCTTTGACTCGTTTGGCGACTTGATTCCCGTGCAACCTTTCGGTTCCAGCCAGATACCAGCCTTCTATGCCACCGCACCGGCTGAGCAGGCCAGTCCGCCGGAACAGTTTCTGACACCGGTGGATTTCGACCAGCAGGTTCTGGTGGTACCGATAGGCGCGGGGGAGTATCGGTTCTCGCTGTGGGGCAAGATAGTAATCGGTGACGATATCACGGCCTGTGAATATGGAGATGATGCGATAATCAGCCTGAAGCTGGAAAACCATGAAGACTATATCGATCCTAATCCCTAAAAGGGCAGACAGAGAGGAGGTATTATTGGGGAGAACGAGTGGAATTATTGAACCTAAAAACCTTTTAATCAGGAGGAAACCATGAAACGGTTTCTCGTATTGTTAGTTGCCGTGGTTCTGGTTGCGTGGCTCGCCGCGCCGGCGACTTCAGTCGCTCAAACCGCCCCCCCGGGTGATCCAGAAAATGTCTGGATGGATGATCCGCTCGTTCCGGGAACGTGGCCCACCGAGTGGACTTACGACGATCCGGATGCCCTCGCCAGGTTGCTGCGTACCGGGCAGGCCATCGATTCCTCGTGCAACAAGACATACTGGGACATCCAGGTAAGCATCCATGCCTCGATCGCCCAGTGGGTCAAGTGGAGCCTGTCGCACCAGGGCTGGTATTGGGAGGTGAAGAAGCCCGGGTGTTACGCCGGCAATTGCATTGCCTTCCAGATTCACTCCAACGGTGACATCTTCATCGACTACAAGGACTTCAACGCTCTCAAGGGCACTAACACTCACAAGGATACCATCGACACGTACTACGCCTTTGGCAACTCTATCGGGGACGCTGAAACCAATGGCTGGGTCCCAGCCTTCGCTCTCAACGACGACGATGACCTCCTGGATGAAAGTGAACTTGTCGGGGCGTACGATCTGCACTACGGGATTTCCTATAAGCTGTGGAACAAGGTCTGCGTCGTCGAGTGCAACACTGCCTGCGAGTATCACGACGATGCTATGATCACGCTTGTCTTGGAGCAACAGAAACCGTTCCTCGACGACAATGGTAATTGGAAAGTAGTCGGTACCTATTAACAGCAATTGCGCCGGGCGGCCGAAGTAGTGCGTG
>JAGLXI010000266.1 GCA_023132995.1 Candidatus Zixiibacteriota bacterium
CTGATCTATGTCCGGACCGACACTACCTGGGAGCCGGATTTTAGCTTCGCCACCAGTACCCGGCGCGACACGATCAGTATCAGCGGCGGCGATGGTGACTGGGTTGTCAAAAACGCCACAGAGCCCGTGCTGAACCTGAAAGTTACCGACGGCTGGGTCATTCAGAACGGATACTGGCGGAGGATCGAGGGGATGGATATCATTGCCGACATCGATCCGCCACCGGTTCTGATGACTCCCGGATTGGAAGTGGGAGATAGCTGGCAGGGTCATTTTCCTCCTTTCCCGGGGGGGCTTGATGATGGCGAGCCTTTCTTTTATTACTCATATTTTGGTTTCCTCTACACCCGGGAGTACCTCGGTCGTGAGTTGCTCCATGTGCCGGGCGGGTCTTTTAACGCCTACTGTTTTGACGTAAGCCTCTTCTGGAACTCTTCCGACTCCGTGGCGGCGGCTACAGCCCGGGAGTACTATGTTCCAGCCGTCGGCCTGGTGAAACTCCACTTTGTCGGTGGACCTCTCAAGCGAACCTTGAGCCTTATCAGCTACCAGTAGTAGTGCGGTAGAACAGGTATCGTTCGCTGCCGCCGAGCCTCATCGGGCGTAGCACGAAGCGGCCGTTGAGAATTCCGGATAGCGTCAGATGATAGCTCCCTTCCCTTTGCGTCAGGGCCAGCAGTTGTCCGTGTTGATTTTCCGATCCGACGGCGCTGGTGCTCTTCGGCGGATCGTCTGCGGCGTCGGCGATGAACCGTGCACCCCTGGCAAGACGCGCCTGGCTAAACTGCCGGATGACGAAGCGCCGGTTGCATTTTCCATCCGTAAAGGAGAGACGGCAATGGTCACCGTCCAGGATTGTTACGGTATAGACAGATTTACTGCCGTCGGCCGGCCGGTAACGATATCCGCAGAACGCCGCCGGCAGCTTGTCAAGTGGCCAGAGCCGCACTCCCCGGCGCGTCATCAGCGACCGGGCGGCGGCGTCAACACCGGCAACCCTGACAATCCGATGCCGGATTACACTCATCCGGTCAGGCAGATCGTTCTTGGAAAGACGGGACAGATCAAGATCGTCCCGCGGAAAGAGCTTCAATTCAAGACGCGACACTGGGGTTGACCGCCCGGCCAGATACTTTTCCAGTTGTTCCCGGCTCAGGCGTTCTTTGCCCCGGTAGGCGACTAACTGTCCGGGAATGGCGCTTCCGGCGGGAAATCCAAGCGCCCCGAAGCGCTCCGTCACTCGCGGCGGCAATGATTCGCCGGACGTGCGGCGCATACAGAGCGCCTCTCCCGTCAGCTCGGCAGTTACCGACAGGCCTTCGTAGAAAGGCGTTACCAGGTACATCTGCTCATTGTCAAGGCATGTCAGGTCATTGATGTACGTTGATACGTCCGCACGCACGGGATCTTTGGTGGCAGCTTCTCCGCCCCCCAGCCCAGCTACTTTGGTCACCGACGTATCCGGCACAGCCCCCCGATAAACGAGTGACGTTTCCAGGACTCTCTCAATCTGACGGTAGTTGAAATGACAGACTAGGCGGCTTGCCCCCTCGTCGTATTCGGCAAACGGTTCATGCTGGCAAGTGCGAATGTCCTTCCCACAGATGGAACATTCCGGGAATTGGAAAGTGAAACCGATAGAGCACTCCTTGTATATGCCGCCGTCGATGTTTTCGCGGAGGTTCTCAGATCCTTCGGCGCTCTTGAGCCAGTAGAAATAGCTTTTGACCCAGCTTTGTCCCTGGCGGCTCACCACCTCGGCATGGAAGTTCCGAGCTATCGGCAATTTGTCCTTGCGATGTCCCACGATAACCGGGGAATCAACCAGCAGCTGCGCCAGACGAGTGTGCTCCTCGGGAGGGAAACGGCCGCCGAAGCTGTTGACTTCGTCGGAAACCACGTACATGACCCGCATGAAAACGTCGGATGCCGATACTGGTGTCGGCGGGTTGATATTCCGATTGATAAGATCGACTAAATTGTCTGCTACCGGCTCGGTGGGGTCGGCCAGCCGGGCCGTGATTCTGCCCAGAGTAACGTTCATTTTACCTCCATCTGCTTTTCAATGCGGCCTAT
>JAGLXI010000267.1 GCA_023132995.1 Candidatus Zixiibacteriota bacterium
AAGTTTGCTCGATTATTGGACACGATTGAAAGACGCGAGCAGGTTATAGCAGCAATGACTATTTACAGGCGACAGAAAAGGCACTCGTTCAAATGGATTGTGGCCGCAGTCCTTTTTGTCATGATTATGACTGTGACCTTTGATGATGTCTATGGGTTAGGCATGCCGGCCGGTGTAGGATATCACGGCGGCTCCGGCTCCTATACCGTCAACATGAGCAATCAACCACAGATGCCGTCTCTGGCTATTATGGCCAGCTCGATCACCTGTAGCTCATCCGCCGGTGACGAGACTCCCAATGATCCGATAACCGGTACGCCGGAACCATCGACTATCATATTGCTCCTCAGTGGCTTGGGCGCGCTGCGACTTCTGCGTCGACCCTGAACTGAAAAATCGCCCCTACGTTCCCAACCCTCCGCTTTCCAACGCCTTTTGAGGTTCCCTCAAAAGGCGTCTCTCTTGGCGTGGGGAATCCAGCCCGGTGACTGCCCCCGGCCTGTATCGGTTGGCCCGGGCCTATCCCCGGCCGACGCGCGGCTCGGCCGCTACTCCGGCCCTTTTGCGCAACGGCCACAGCGCCAACGCCAGCGCCATCAGGGCATCACACTTGTTGTTGTCGTCCCAGCGGGCGACGCGCAGTTCATCCTCCAGGGACCAGGTCCTGCCCGGTCCGTCCGGAAGCTCCCAGCGTTCGTAACTGATCCTGCCTGTGGCGTGAAACAGCTCCACGTTGGTCAGAAGTTCCGCTTTCGTCACCGCACTGAATATGACCGCCTCCGGGTTGTATTCCTTGAGTTGTTCCACCACCACGTCTCCCAAGCCGGTAGCGTCCACCACCAGTCGCCCGGGGTATTTCTGTTGACGCTGTTTGATCTTCTGGGTTACGACATTCCAGTCAAAACGCTTGAACCGTTCCAGGCAGACGACCCGCGCTACGCCGTCAGCAACGCCGATCGTGATTCCCACCGTCGCCGTCTGCTTGCGGGCCAGATCCCATCCGCTTATCCAGGCCGTACTCTCTGTCCTGTCTGCATTCTGGTCGTTGGAAGCAGCCAGGGCGCGGTCGACATATTCTCCTTTGAGAATCTCGCCGCCGGAATCGACAAACTGCCCCATGATATTCTGCTGAACGCGGCGTTCTGAGAAGGACTTGATCCTCTCGTCGAGGAAGTCGCGGGAGATATAGCAGTTCTCGCGGCTGTCGCCCGATTGGAAGTAGCCCCCCCGGTCGCCCTTTATTATTTCTGTGGCGCGGCGGTAAAACCAGTTCCTGCCATTGGGCGTGGAAACCAGATCGAGTTTCCCTTCCCGGTCGGCTAGGCGCATCTGGATGACTTCTTCCACCACGTATTCTGGGTCGTGCTCGAAAGCCACCTCGTCGAAAATGAACAGGTCGTAGTCATTACCCAGCAGGTATTCTCCCCGGTTTTGGGTCGATCGCGCCTCAACCGTGGCGCCGTTTCCGAACACGAGTCGCGGATACGGCGTTCTGACCATGCTCGTTACCAACGACTCCAGCCGGTGCGACTGCCGAATCAGCCGCAGCGTCAGTTCGAAGATGATGTTGGCCTGATCCTGAGTAATCGAGGCGGTCGCGATTCGATAGCGGCCGCCAGCGTCGAACTTGAGCGGGCGCGGTCGGTAGAGGGCATGGTGAATGATCTTCACGGCGCAAACGAACGACTTCCCCTAGCGGTTGCCGGTGACAAGTACGTTTTCCCGGGAGTCGGCGTTCTCCAGCCACTTCTTCTGGCCGGGATGCAAGCGGACACCCAGAACTGTGTCGGCGAAGTAGGCCGGGTCGGTCAGGCCCCGCCGCCAGTCGATGCTGTCTATCAAGTCCGCTATACCAAGCGTCCCGCTTTGTCACGGGCGGTCTCTTCATCCAGCAGACCGGCCTGATACAGCTTGAGGACGCTGTCAACTTCGCGCGCGCGCATGTTCGACTCGTCAGTGGCCTGATAGGCGAAACTGTTGTCGAACACAAAGCGGCATCTCATGTCCAGCCCAGACAGGGCCAGGTCAACATTACCGATCCATTCCAGAAGCTGAGCGGCTTCCGCCTGCACCGACCGCACCTGCCGCATCACCACGTCGAACTTGAACGCCGACCAGGTAGTTGTGGCGCCGTACGAATAGCCCAGAAGAAACGGTGCCAGGTGTGTCCCGGCACAGATCTCTTCGACCATGGCTCGATGATTGACAAACCAGTTGTTGGTCACCGCCCGGGCGTGCTGCGGGCCGATATACTCGATATTGACGTTGTCCCAGGTGACCGGGTTGTCGTCGACATCGCAGGTCTTGATCATCGAGACGGTCGAATCGAAGTAGCTGTTGATGCGGTCGACATACGCCTGCTCCGCTTCGCCCGCCAGTCGCTCCGGGGGTGCAATCTTTACGTGCAGCCGATGATACCCGCTGTTGTGGCTGGTGCGCCGCATGTCATCGACCAACTGCTGCTCGATGTACGAAACAAACGGAACCGTCTGCAGGACCGATCTCCCCAAGGGGGAATCGACACCGGCATTCAAGGCCAGGTGGTAGAAGTCCGGCCGGGCCAGCGCCAGCGAACCACCGTCGTGCTCCAGCACCAGCCCCGACTTGCCCTCCTGTCCGTTCCAACTAATATCCGCCGAATCGACCGGCACAAACTTGTCCACGCCAGAGGCGTCTCTGCTGACCGTCAGGAACCCTCCGAACATGCCGTCACGAAACAGGCAGGTAAACAAGTTCACCATGAAACCGGGCAACCCCGCCGGGCGCCCAGAGGAATCAAGATAGAGTTCCTCAGACAATTGTTGCAGGCGCTCTCGTCCCTGTTTGGCGAGCCGTTCGTTTTTGCTATCAATGATGCAAAACTCCCCCGGGGCGGCCGCCAATCTGCTCCAGGTCCAAATGCAGGCATCGACAATCGGGATATTGTCGGCCAGGAATCGGTAGAGCATCGTCCGATAGCGGCCGGACCGAACATCGGCGGGGGACATATTCAGCATTGAACTGATCTGGCCGGGTGTGTGATAGACGCTGCGATCCCGGGGCTTGACGGCGGCCGTAACTCGCTGGGCGCGCTGGGGTTGAACAGCGGCCGACGGCGTCTTTCTCTTGAACAGTTTCATCTTCACTCCTTTTTGCCCAACCGGTCAGCATCGGCAAGACCGGCAACCATGTACTGTTTTTGTGACTGCCGCACCGTGCTGCCGGCTGAAAAATTCGCTTGAACCACCACAGCTCGGCGCCTATATTCCAAGGGCCGAAAGATATAAGTCCGACGCTGACTTCCGATATATATGATGATGGAACGCATCACAATACGATCGCTTCCCGCCATGCTGTTAGCCGCAGCGGTTATCTGGTCATGCTCGGACAATCCCGCGCTGAGAATGCGCTATCAGGCGGAGAAGCTCTATCATGGCGCCGAGCGTCAGTTGCAGGACGTGCAGGTACGTCCGGAGCGAGAGCGTGTGCGATCTGCAGAGGCGGTCGCTCCCGAGTATGCGCGGGTCTGGGCGTTCTGTCTGACGGCCCTTGATTCCCTGAGCAGCCAGGCCCATCCGGTCGAGTATCACGAGATAGAATACCTGGCATTCAAAGCCGCCAACCGCCTGTCGCAACTTTATTCTTCCAGCGGCAATTTCGACACCTGTGTCACGATCCTAAACCGCCTCCTGCGACAGGTTTCGCTGAACAACTCGCCTCTTCGGACAACGATGTTCAACCTGGGCCAGGCATTGCAGGCATCCGGCGCGTGGGACAGCGCCCTTGTCGTATATGGCAACGTGCTCGATCGGTTTTGCCCGCCCGTCGATAACTCCGGCGAGGTCGTCTATAGCCTGCTTAACCTGCCACTGAACATCTTCCGCATCGTCACCATGACCGGCGATTCGGCTGCCGCCGCGCAACACTATGAGCAGGCCGAACGTTACTACCGCGACCTGTGCGAAAGCTACCCGCAAAGCGCCGCCGCCGGTGCGTCTCACGGCAATTTAGCTCGTCTGTATGAACGGGCCGGTCAATGGGAGAAGGTTATCTCCCAGCTGCGGGCGCTGTCCGACACCACCGCCGACAACTACCTGGAAATTCGTCTGAATGTAGCCGACGTGTATGCCACCGGGCTGAAAAACACCGATAGCGCCTTGTCGATCTACAACGACCTGCTCACGCAGATCGACGTCTCCGATACTCTCTTGCGCCCCCGGGTTCTGTTCAACCAGAGCGTGGTCAGGATGGATCTGCAACAGTACAATGAGGCCCGGGAGATATTGGTCGATCTCAAGAGGAACTACCCCCGCTACTATTCGGTCACGCCCATGGCCCAGTTTCTTATGGCCGGTTCGTTTGAGCAGCAGGGAAACTGGAGCCGGGCCGAAACCGAATACAAGCTCCTGATCGAGAAATACCACGGCTCCGATCAGGCCATGACTACTTACCTGCATCTGATTGACAGCTACCAAAAGCAGGGGCGGCAGGAAGAAGCCCGGCGATGGCGTCATGACGCCGAAGACTACTTTGATCGTACCGCCGCGCGGAGAGCTGGTACCATGATGGAGGCCAGGGCGTTGCTCCACAAGGCCGAGCTGTACGCGAGAGATGAACAATGGCAGAACGCCGCAGAGATTCTGACCGCCCTTGCGGACAAGTTCCCCAACACCACTGTGGCGGAACTTGGGATTCTCAGAGCGGTGACGATATACCGTGACAAGCTAAGTGATCCCCGAAGAGCCGACTCTCTTATCGGTCGGCTGAAGTCGTCCACGGGAGGAGCCTCAGACGGTGGCGAAACTTAGGATCCCGGACAGAGTATGATTGTAACAGGAAAGAACATAGGTAACCGATTGACTGGAGGAAGAATGAAACCAAGAACGCTAACGGTCGGCCTGCTGATGGCACTGCTGGTGCTTCCGGCCCTGAGCTTGGCCCAGGTGGACAAGTTTGGGAAGGCCGATACCCTGTATGCCGACGTAACCAGGATAGACGACAACAACTGGAAGGTCGAAATATCCCTGACCAACGACCAGTACGTGGAAGCTCTGTCGGTTCCCCTGAGGCTGAGCGCAGGAACCAACCGCATCGTCGGCGATTCGGCCGTCTACACCGGCGGCAGAGTCGAGGATTTTGACTTCAAGGGATTCCGCGCTGATACCGCGGTTCAGTGTGTTACGTTGGGGATGATGGCCAACCTCGGCCCCAGTATGCACATGCTTGGGCCGGGGAGCGGGCGGCTCGTGACCGTCTTTGTCTCCTCGCTGGACAACAAGCCCATCGAGAAACTAGTGGTCGATACCACTACCACCCGTCCCAACAACTCTCTGATGATCATGGCCCGGCGCATCCAGCCTGGTGATCCGCCGGATACGATTCCGCGCGAAAGGTTCACCGAGTTGCAGATACTACCGGCCTTCGCCGTGCGCGAACAGAAATAGGCGAACCGACCTGACTGTAACATAGGAACCCGGCCCAAGGCCGGGTTTTTCATATGCCCGCTGCGGTAGGCTATAGGTTCCTCACGACTGAGAAGAGTCCTCACGCGTTTCACCGAAAGCTTTGAGGCAGCCAGCGGCGCAAAATCTGCGGCCTAATCAGCCGTATTCTCTTGTCAAACCTTTCTGTTATATGAGCATACGCGGTTTGCGCAGAACCACGACGGCACCTGCAGTCTCTATAGACCCTTGACAAACGCGCCGTGGTTCCTATCTTGTTTATAGGGGCAGCATCCTCACTACGCAACGCTGCGTCTGGCCTTTCGTAATAGACCCTTCACCCGGCAGTAAGAGCAGAGCTTTGATCGACTTGGACGTGACGGCAATGCCCAACTTCTGTCAGGCTCTTCTTACCGCTGGAACGAGAACCTTAACCTATGGAGGGAATGCGTATGGGTCACAGGCATTCGCTGCAATTGTCTTGGCTGGCCCCTTAGAATTGGCGGATGTGCAATGAGAAAAGAGAAACGTAAGACTGGCTAAAGCGAAAGCTGAGATGCCGGACAGTCCCGTCTTCCGTTTCGGTCTCTTTCTCAGGCCAGGGATTGGTCTGTGATGCCTGCCAATTACACATCTGGCAGCAACCGACACACACTCACCTGTCATCCATGTGTCGAGGGACCGACCGGAAGGGACTGGCCTGCGAAGGTGTTTCAGAAGTAGCTAAGGAAGATCCGTAATACGACGACCCGGAAGCCTAACTGGTTTCCGGGTTTTGTTTTAGACCACAGCCTGAGGGAGTCGTCCCATAGTGACGCGCCTCTTTGGAATGGGAAAAGGCTGCCTGGCTGTTCACACCCGGCACAATCGCCGGTAGAATCCATTAGCGCACAATGACTTGAGGGCCGTGGCCAACATGCGCCCGGGGGCGGCACTGAGCTTGCAACAGTGCCTTCCCAGAACAAAGGCGAACCCAGGAGTCGGAACACGGCATGAAAGTTAAGTTTGTACTTACTATGGATGATCTGGTCGTCGGAGACCGGCGTATTGATCAACTCGTACTCGATTGGGAGAGCGAAATCGATCAGAACGAAATTCTCATGTTGTCTCATGAATGGATTACGTCCAGGAACTTCCTGACACAGAGGATGGTCGGTCTGACCCGGGTTGGAGAGTCTTCACTAACTATTGAGCCTCTGGAAGAAACCGAAGATGCTTAAGGAATTCCTCTCAGCGCAACTCCGCGAGTTGTCGGAGGAGGCTGCCGCCCGAAGCGAGGAGTATTCCGGGATCCT
>JAGLXI010000268.1 GCA_023132995.1 Candidatus Zixiibacteriota bacterium
ACATTGGGTTCCGCTGATCATCGTCCTGGTGATTCTGGCGTTTGCTCTCAATAACTGTGTTTACTACAACACATTCTACAATGCGCGCAAGGCGTTCAACGAGGCAGAGAAGGCTCGAAAGGGAACCAAGCGCTCCCGGAGAAGCGGCGGCGCCGGCGGCTACAAGAAGGCCATCGAAAAGTCGCTGAAGGTCATTGAAGACTACCCCAATTCCAAGTACTACGATGACGCTCTTTACGTTCTGACGGTGTCCTACTATCATACGAAACAGCACAGCCGGTCGGAGCGCCGGGCGCGAGAAATACTTGCCAACCACCCCGATTCCAAGTATGCCCATGAGGCCAAACTCTACCTGGCCAAAGCTAAGCTTGAACTGAGGGACATCGCAAATGCAATGGACATCTTCCAGGAGATTTTCGAGGGTGACTTCGCGCGAGATTTCAAGGTTGAAGCGGCCCTGGCACTGACCACCTACTACATCGACAACAGACACTACGCCGACGCGGAACCTTATCTGCTGGCTCTTCGTGATTCGCTTGGGACCGAACAGGACAGGAAACTGGCTCAGCATTACCTGGCGGACGGCTATTTCGAGCGCTTTCATCACCAGGAGGCCCTCGGCGCGTACCTTCAACTCCTGGGAATGGACCCCGACATGGAAGACAAGTACGTAGCCCTGTTCAGGGCTGCCGTCTGCTCGTATCGGCTGCAGCGGATCGATGAGGGCCAGGACTACCTGAGGACGCTGATCGACGACGGGTTGTATTTCGATTCCCTGGGCGTGCTGAAACTCAAGCTCGCCGAGGGATACGAATATGACGAGGACCTGGCCCAGGCGGAGGAAACCTACAACGAAATCCTTGAAGTAGAACAGAACCGAAAGGTTCGCGCCGAAGCCTTCTGGAACTTGGGCCTGATGTATCAGTACGATTACGACGATCTGACCCAGGCCAAAGAGTACTATGATTCTACGACGCAGTTGAGCCGCGGCTCGGAGATCGGCGGGGAGGCGCTTCAGAAATCGTCGGACATCGGCAAACGCGAATCGTACAAATTGCGGGTGGAGACTATTGACTCCACGGCCACCCAGGACATCATCGATGAGACGGCCTACACCCAATACCAACTGGCGGAACTATACTGGTTCCAACTGTACAAACCGGACACCGCCATCCTTGAAATGAAGTACGTGGCGGACTCCTTTCCCACGGCCTACGACGCCCCCAAGGCCATGATCGCTCTTTCAGAAATGGTTCGTGAGCACGAGAAAGACTCGGTGAAGGCCGACTCGATCCTGCGGCAGGTACTGCTGGACTATCCTACTTCCGACTATATCCCGCAGGCCCTGGAGCTACTGGGTCTGAAAGGTACTCCCTCCGACACCGGGTACGCGGGAGTCTACTTCAATCGGGCCGAGAGCTTTCTCGTGGATGAGGAAACCCCCGATTCGGCGCGCAGTTACTACCAGATCGTGGTGGACCGCTTCCCCGATTCCAAGTATTACCTCCAGTCGCGCTTCGCGTTGATATGGCTGACCGAGATGTACGACAGCCCGGGTGATTCCTCCGTCATCCTGGCCTACAACGAGTTGGTGGACTCTTTCCCAGACACGGAGTGGGCGACCCTGGCTCGCAAGCGGACACAGTATGCTCCCGCTCCGACGGTGTCGGACGATGCTGAAGCAGACACCATGCCTGCGGTGCAGGATGAACAACCCGGGTTCCTGCCGGAGGGAGAGGAAGACACGGCCTCAACGTATGTGGACCCCCTGGAAGCAGTCTATATCGATCCCGACGGTGAGAAAATAATGAACCACCCTTACGGCCCGATACGCGTTGAGGAGGAATTCATCTATCCCACCGAGGCATACCGGCTGGCATGGGAAGGCGATCTGTATTTTCAGATCTTTCTTGATTTTTCCGGAGAAGTTGAGGATTATGTATTTATGATCAAGTCCCCCAGCGAGGAGATCAACCGCCGCGCTGAGGCAACGGTGGCCTCCATGACCTTCGACCCGTCACGAATCCCCGAGCCGATACAGGGCAACTGGATGGTTCACAAGTTCAGAGTTACACTGCCGGACCACTTGAGATGACAAAACCGACGTGTGAAGACACGTTCCTGAAAAAACGCCGCAGTTTAGGAAACGACTACTACTCTCTCACTTTCTCTCCGTATTCCCAGGCGGAACGTTGTCGCCCCGGCCATTTTGTGCACCTGAAGTTACCGGGCAATGATGTTTTCTTCCGCCGTGCTTTTTCAATCGCCGCCGTATCCCCTTCCGCCGGTGAGATGGAGATCATTTTCAAAATCGTCGGCCGCGGCACTCGCGCGATGGCTCATCTGCGACCGGGAGATCCCATCAACCTTCTGGGCCCGCTGGGGACGCCGTTCAAACGACCGAGAAAGAGAGAACACACGCTGATGGTGGCCGGCGGCATCGGGTTTCCGCCGCTCCTGTTCCTGGCCCGCGACATGATCTCACGAGGACACGATCCAAAGCGTATCGAGTTCTTCTATGGCGGTCGCACGGCAGGCGATGTTATCGAGCGCTCTCGGATAAAGAAACTGGGGGTGACCTTTAGACCCGTCACCGAGGACGGCTCACTTGGTAGCAAGGGACTGGTCACCGTGCCGGTGGAGGAATTCATCGAGAATCATGATAATGGCAACTGTCGCATCTATGGCTGCGGCCCGGAGGGGATGCTGAAGTCGACCAACGAATTGGCCCTCAGACTGGGCGTCCCCGGTCAGATATCGCTCGAAGCGCCCATGCCCTGTGGCATCGGTGTCTGCTTAGGATGCGTCGTACCACTGACCGACGGCGGGCATGCGCGGGTTTGCTGCGACGGCCCGGTGTTCAGTATCGGCGAGGTGGCCCTGTGACTGCGGACCTGGGGATAACTATCGCCGGCGTCGAGTTCGCCAACCCGGTGTGGACCGCCTCCGGGTGCTGCGGCTACGGTGAAGAACTGGCGCGCGTTTTCCCGCTGTCGAGATTAGGAGCGCTGGTCACGAAATCAATAACGCTCGAACCCCGGCTGGGGCATCCCCCGCCAAGAGTCGCCGAGACCTCGGCCGGAATGCTGAATGCCATCGGGCTGGCCAATGTTGGTGTTGAGAGTTTCATAGATGAGAAAATCCCCTTTCTCGCCCGGCAGAAGACTCGGACGATTGTCAACGTGGCCGGATCAACGATGGGCGAGTATATAGAGGTTTGCCAAAGACTGAACGACGTGGAACATCTGGACATGGTGGAGCTGAACATCAGTTGTCCCAATGTCGATAAGGGGGGAATGCAGTTCGGGGCTGACCCTTCACTGACCGAGGAAGTCGTCAAATCCGTTAAGAAGGTCTTCACGCGGCCGGTCATTGCCAAACTGTCGCCCAATGTTACCGACATCGTCGAGATCGCCCGGGCGGCCGAGCAGGGTGGCGCCGATGCCGTCTCGCTCATCAACTCGATGGTCGGCACTGCCGTGGACATAGAAACGTGGCGGCCGCGTCTGACCAATAATACCGGAGGCCTGACCGGCCCGGCCATAAAACCCATTGCCCTGGCGATGGTCAGCGCCGTTCACAGCTCCTGCCGGTTGCCTGTTATTGGTATCGGCGGCATTGCCGGGTGGGCCGACGCCGTAGAGTTCCTGCTCTGTGGCGCCACGGCGGTGCAAGTGGGAACGGCGGTGTTTGTGGAGCCGGAAGCCCCGGTGAAGATCGTTCGCGGGTTGAGAGAGTACATGCGACGCAAGAAGCTGAGAACAGTAAACGACCTAATTGGCCGGGTGAGGAAATACGGATGATAGCTCTTAAGGAACTTCAGAAGATTCAATCAGACAATAACTCGATGATCTGCCTCGGACTTGATCTGGACCCGCGAAGGATACCGGCCGATTACGCCCGGACGACCAAGGGCATGTTCGAGTTCGCTTATCGCATTATCGAGGCCACCAAGGATAAAGTCTGCGCCTATAAACCCAATGTTGCCTTCTACGAGTGCCTGGGCGCCGACGGCCTGTCGCTGCTGCGACTTATCGTTGACCGGATCCCGGATAATATCCCGGTGATCATGGACGGCAAGCGCGGCGATGTCGGCAACACGGCTGCGCGGTACGCCGAGGCCATGTTTGACGAACTCAAGGCGGACTGGGTGACACTCAACCCGTACATGGGGTACGACTCCCTCCGTCCGTTCATTGAACGCAAGGACAAGGGTGTCTTTATCCTCTGCCTGACGTCCAACCCCGGCTCCAGGGATTTCCAGATGTTGATAGTCGACGGCAAACCGGTCTACCAAGTCGTGGCCGAGAAGGTCTCCTATTGGAACAAGGACCACAACTGCGGCCTGGTCGTTGGCGCTACGGTACCGGAACAACTCCGTGAAATCCGCTCGCTTGCCGGAGACATGCCGCTTCTGATCCCCGGTGTGGGCGCACAGGGCGGATCACTTGAGAAGGCCGCAGCTTTCGGCACTGCCGACTTCACCAAAACCGCCGTTATCAATGTCTCCCGCTCGGTGCTCTATGCCGGCAAGGATGACGATTTCGCGGACCGGGCTCGCTCGGAACTGGAGAAGCTCAATAGCATCATCAACTCCCTTCGCGGAGGCGAAGAGGCTGCCGAGCAGCCTGCTGGGACGCCGGTTCAACAGGAGGACGGCGAGCAGGAACCTCAGCAGCAGGAGCCGAGCGAGTCACCGGAGCAGCCATAGCCAACGCGGCGCGCTCGTACCTGGTAGTCAGCAATTAGACGGTGGCCCCCCTCGCGGTTCCCACCGCTTGTTCGAGGCTCACAGAAAAACGACATAAAAAAGGGGACAGGCCGCAAGGCGCTGTCCCCGAATGTTCGGTCGAATCACCGACGTCTATTTAAGCAGCAGCATCTTCTTAGTTTCGCTGAATCCGGAAGCTTCCAGACGGTAGAAGTAGACTCCGCTGGCTGCTCCGCTGCCATCCCACGTGTAGTTGTGATGACCGCGGGAAAGACGACCCTCAACCAGCGTGGTGATCTTCTGACCCATCACGTTGAATATCTCCAGTCTGACCTGTGACGCATACGGCAGAGCAAAACTGATCTCTGTGAGCGGGTTAAACGGATTCGGGTAGTTCTGCTTCAGGGCAAAATAGTCGGGCAGACTCGCCTCGTTGGCATCGCCGACGTCCGTAGCTTCGCAGGCGTCGCCGACACCGTTGCCGTCGCTGTCTTCCTGGTCAGGGTTGGCGTGTTCCGGGCAGTTGTCGCAGGGATCGCCAACGCCGTCCTCGTCGGTATCCGTCTGATCCGGGTTGTGCAGGTCGGGGCAGTTGTCGATCTCACAGTTGGTGTGCGGCCAGCCGGGGTTGGCGTATCCGTCGCGATCCGTGTCATAACAGGAGTCGCAGGCGTTGCCGAGGCCGTCGAAATCGCCGTCGACCTGGTCCGGATTGAATGCCAACGGGCAGTTGTCTATGTCGCCGCAGACACCGTCGTAGTCGAGCGTATCGTTGTCCGGATCATTGGGACACACGTCTACGTCGCCGCAGATGCCATCTTCGTCAATATCGTTATCCGGGTCGAGCGGGCAGGCGTCACAGATGTCACCGATCCCGTCACCGTCAGCGTCTGCCTGACCGACGTTAGCATCATCTACGCAGTTGTCGCAGGCGTCGCCGACACCGTCGGTGTCAGTGTCTGTCTGATTCGTGTTCTCGGTGTCGATGCAGTTGTCGCAGGCATCTCCGATACCGTCATCGTCGTCGTCATCCTGACTGTCGTTGAAGGTAGTCGGACAGTTGTCGACGTCGCCGCAGACACCGTCACCGTCGATGTCGTTATCCGCATCCCCTGGGCAGATGTCGATGTTGCCACAGATGCCGTCCTCGTCGATATCGTTATCCTCATCGTCCGGGCAGGCGTCACAGAAGTCACCGATCCCGTCACCGTCGGAATCGAGTTGCATAGGGTTGACGTCATCCACGCAGTTATCGCAGAGGTCGCCCCAGCCGTCACCGTCGACGTCGGCTTGGTCAGCGTTGGCCGTCTCCGGACAGTTGTCGCAGGCGTCGCCGACACCATCGCCGTCACTGTCTTCCTGGCCGGGGTTGAAATCCTCCGGGCAGTTGTCGGTGCCGCAGAAGCCGTCGCCGTCATAATCGGGCGTGGGATCATACTTGCAGGGATCACAGACGTTACCGAGGCCATCTCCGTCCGAGTCGGTCTGAGAACTGTTGTAATCCTCCGGGCAGTTATCGCAAATGTCGCCAACGTTGTCATTGTCGCCGTCTTCCTGGCCCTCGTTGGCGTCGTAGGGGCAGTTGTCCTCAGAATCAACAATGCCGTCGTCATCAGAGTCCGTGGTCACGTCGATGACGCTCAGAGTCACCGGAATCTTGAGGGGGGAATTGATGACTTCGTCGGACGTCACGATAATCGTGTCCACCAGATCACCCACCGGGTAAGTGTCGACGTCGTCCACCATGCTGATCGTAATAGTCGCCGGAATTGCACCGCTGGTGGGGGTGATCTCATCAATCCAGGTGGCGTCGCAGGTGAGCTCAAAGTTGACGCCGCGGACAGCGGGGGCCGTGAGGTCAAAAGTCACGTCACCGGCCAAGTCGCCCTCGGGGACCTCGATCAGTATCTCGGCCGGATCAGACTCAATGGTGTAGTGATCGACAGCCGGGTCCCAGATCATGAAGCAGTGCGGTCCGTCCCACGACGGGATAGGGTTATTGCCAGCGCCAATGGCCCACTTCCACAATCCTGACGGCGGGAAGAAGCTCGAATCAAGACAGATAGTCTTGCAGTCATATTCAGGGTCAATAGGACCGATCGTAATCGTATAAGCGTTGTCATCGAAACCTATGGGCAGCCCGGAAAACAGACTGGTGAAACTGAATCCAACCGTATCCGCGAAGGAACCGGTCACGCCGTAGCCTGTAATGAAATGCGTAATGGGGAATGTCGTTGCCCACTCAAGAATGCCAAGCGTGTCACCCACCATTATAGTCCACCCAGCGCCGTCTTCGGAGTAGACACGGAAACCGTTGGTAATACCCTTCACGACCTCGCCGGTATTGTTGGCTATGTGAATTTGGAACGTGATATCCGCATTGGTCTCCAATGCGCCATAGGCATTGATACCGTCGACGTGGTCCAGCGAGATAGCGGCGCCTTGTGCGTAGGCCGCGCCCGATGCAAAGATCACAGCAGCGACCAGAGTAAAGCTCATAGTTAGACGTTTTATCACATTGTCGCCCTTCATCTTGAAGTTAACACTTCTTGTCTGTTTCCGTATTCATAAAGCAACGGCGCCTTCAGGGCACCACCTAACAATATAACCGATTTCTCCAGTTAGTCAACGTCGATTTTGGGGTCTACGTCTCGTTGATTCCTGACAGTTGTGACAAAAAACCGAAGCTCCCCTCCCGCTTTTTTAATAGCTTGGCCTACAACGGGTTTGGCTAAAACGTCGACGGGAGAGTTGCGTGTCGGCTCTTTCCCGGTCGGCCCGTCCATGACAAGGCCACCAAAAAGCCAAAGCTCTGCGCACCGAGCGGCAATCCGGTATTGACCCGGGGGCCGAATCTGGCTATATTACTTCAAAGTAGATTGTTTTCAATCATAGGGCAGGTATAATCTGAATCCTGCTCGTAATTGGGGGATTGGTCATGAGTAAGGGTAGAGCTTTCACAATTACCATTACTGTCATTGCTCTGTTCCTGGGTGGGGCGGCTCACCCTCAGAACGGGAGCTTCACGCTGGAAAGCGTGACCGGGCTTTACGGCAGTTCGTCGGACACTATCGTAGCCGGTGAGGATATCACGTTCTGGATTCGCATAGCCAACAACACCGGCACGGACGTGAAGGGTATCGCCAACGGTTTCCGTGTTTACTCCGAAGACGGCGCTGAGTGGACTACAACCGTGGGCGACACTCTTGCTACGCTCGACTGGGCGACCACATTCCCTATTATGCATCACGTTACGTATTTTGGCGTGACTGGTTCCGGCGCGGATACACTCGGATTCAGCTTTGTCGGCATGTTTTCCGGGTTGCCCGCCGATTTCAATGACGCCGCTTATACGATTACAATCGGTCCCATCGATCCTATACACCACAGCAAGACAATTTGCCTTGATTCGAGCTTCTACCCGCCATCGGGTGTCTGGAAGTGGGCGGCCAGCGCAGCGGTCGCTTTCCTCCCAGCCTGGGACGGGCCACACTGTTACACGGTCTTCTCCTCGGTGGATTTCGATCAGGACGGCATACCTGATTCACTTGACAACTGTTGGACGGTCTACAACCCCCTTCAGGCCGACGGCGACAACGATGGCGTCGGTGATGCCTGTGATGTATGTCCCGGTTTTGACGACAACTCAGATGGTGACGGAGACACCTTCCCTGATTCTTGCGATAACTGCCCGAATCTGTTCAACCTTTACCAGGCTGACATCGATCTTGACGGTGTTGGTGACCTGTGCGATAACTGTCCCACCACGTCCAACCCGGAGCAGAGCGATGTTGACTCTGACGGCCATGGTAACGTCTGTGACAACTGTCCGAACGAGTCCAACCCTGACCAGCAGGATCCTGATGCTGACGGTATCGGAAGCGTGTGCGACAATTGCCCGGCAGACTTCAATCCTGGCCAGCAGGACAGCGATGCAGACGGTTTCGGCGACTCATGTGATGTCTGTCCCGCTGTATTCGACCCTGGTCAGGAGGATGGGGATAGTGACGGGTTCGGAGATGCCTGCGACAATTGCCCCTCGGCCGATAACCCCGATCAAGCTGACGCGGACGGTGATGAAGTGGGCGATATCTGTGACAATTGCCCTCACCACTTCAATCCGGCTCAGACCGACAGCGACGGTGACGGAATCGGTGATGTGTGCGACTTCGGCCACGGAGTTGTGACATTAGACAGTGTCTCAGGCGTGTGGGGACCGGGTTTGATTAATACGGGCGTGGAAGTCACATTCCGGATTCGACTCCACAACGATACTGGCGAAGATGTGCCAGGCATTACTAACGGGTTCAGAGTATACTCCGACGACGGTGCCGGTTGGACGACGACGATTGGCGATACACTCGGCAGCCTCAATTGGGGTACCAACTTCAACCTCATCTTCGCAGTGACATCGGCAGGGGTCACCGGATGGGGTTCTGACACCGTGGGATTCGGGGGAGCCGCGATGGGGATTGGGTCGGCTGTCGGACTCCCCGTCGGTTTTGACGACACAGCATACTCTATCACTATCGGACCAATAAGCAGCGCCCACCAAAACAAAACTATCTGTCTGGACTCATGTTTCTATCCACCTACCGGCTTGTGGAGATGGGTCTCGGTGGGTGGTAGCTATCTCCCCGGTTGGGACGGGCCGCACTGCTATACGGTGGTGGACCCGGCCGCCTGCTGCCGGTTGCGGGGGGACATCAACCACGACGGCGCCTTGCCGATTGACATCACCGACCTGGTCTATCTTATTAACTACATGTTCCTCGATGGGCCGGAACCGCCCTGCATGGAGGAAGCTGATGTGAATGCGGACGGAGCAGTGGATGTGATTGATATCGCCGATCTGGTGTACTTGATAGACTATATGTTTAGAGGCGGGCCACCTCCGCAGCCGTGCTTTCCTGAGCCGCACTCACTCGTCGGCGAGTACAACGGCATTTATTCCGTGACTTCAGACTATGGCATGCCATCGGAGCAAGTTCTTTTCAACTGGGTCAACTGCACTTTCTTCGAAAAAACTTATGTCATCGAGATTGACGTGGAGAACAATACGGGAGTGTGTTTTTGCAGGGTAGACGGCTTGTACGCAGTCATGGAGGGCGTCCGATTCCAGGAAACGAGTAGCCAGCCGTTTGGGCCCGCCGGTTGCGCAGCGTGCGATGCCGATCAGAACCCTGTGGGTACCTTTACACGACAGTACGTGAGCGACACCCTTGTCCTGAAACAGATGATGGGTACAACGTTGAAAGAGCTTCGTCTTGTTAGGACAAGTGCTGATGTGCCGTCCAGACAGGCAATAGAACCAAACGGTAGGTAGACATCCCGAACTGGCGGAACCCTCCCGGGCTTTGTAATGACACAACAAGGGCAGGACTCTCCTGTGAGAACCCTGCCCAAATCGATGCCCTTAGCATCCCCGCTCGATTGCGGGCCGTTACAGCGTCAGCCAGAAGTCGCGCGGGTAGAGGCGATAAATCGTCTGCTTGCCTTCCGTCTGCTCGATATGCTTCTCCATCGACTCAAACTGCGGCTCCGGCCCGATCATAAAGAAGGCGGCCTCCTTGCTCTCTGAAAGCGGCGGGCCATAACCGATTAGAACCGGCCCGTAAGCCGCCCCCATGCGGGATTTCAACTCTTCGTACAGGCCATCCCGGCTGCCTACCTCCAGCACCTTTTGCCGGAAGGTCCTGACCACGTCGGGGGTGACGCCGTCAGCCAGGTTGGCCGCCATTGCCTCGCCCCGCGCTTCATACCTCGAGGCTGCCCGGGAACTGAGGAAAACCTGCGCTACGGCGTAGTCGGTCAGGCCGGGGTCATCCTCGGCCTCCTCAAGCACGCCGACCACAAAGCGCATCGTTTCGGCGACATCGGGGCACCGTTCGGCATAGTACGACGCTCGCCCGCTGGACTGGCCGTAACCATAGCCGTTGCTGTAGGCCAGACCGGCCGCCCAGGTGTTCATGAACAGACCGTGCGGACCGCCGCCGGAGTACAGCTTACCGGCCAGGCAGTCGAGAATCGCAGAGCTGCTCGTATCATACTGCCCGGCCAGGCGGGCCGAGAACAGGATGACACCGTTGCGGGTACCGTCGTGCACCAGGCCGACGTAGAGAGGCTTGTCAACGTTCGGCCGGCGGCTTTTCAGGCGCTCGACTATCCGGTCGACCGGCCTGTATTCCTGTCGCACGGACGGGTTGCCGGAGTCGAGCTTGTTGACCAAACCATTGATCGTATCCAGTGTTGTCCGGCGATCATGGCTGCTGGATATCATAAACATCCGCGCGTTGTCGGCTCTGCGAATCAGCCTGAGAATGGTCTTGATGCCCGCCAGGGCGGTCTCCGGTTTGACCATGATGTCGGCCCTGATTTCGTCGCACAGGTAGGCCCAGTCTGCCACCAGATTCGCCTCGGGGATATCGGACAGGGTCGCTTTCAACTCTTTCACTATCTCATGAACATTCTCTCTTGACACGCTGGAAAGAGCGGCGGGATCCGCCTTGAAGTCAGCCAGGGCCGGAGTGTCGGTCACGGTTTCCCCTGACGGCGCCGTTGCCTTTTCGATATCCGTCAGCAGGGCGGTTAGCTCATCCCTTCCCGCGTCCTTCCCAAACTTGGCTAAGGCGTCGAGAAACACAACCAACTCCTCCTGGTCGTCATCGCCGCCGGGATCGGTCAGCAGCCACTTGAGGCGCTGGTAGTGGTGAGTCTGGGTCAGGAAGCAGTTGGCCGACATAAAGAGGGGGTTTCGCTGGTGACGGTAAGCGGCGGCGGGGATGTTGACCCACGCTTCCTCGGAACGCTTCATCCGGTTGCGATAACCCGTGAGGGACTGGTCAATGACGTCCATCATTCGGGGGAGGTTCTCGGTGCTCAGGTAGGGTTCATACAGGCAGGCGTCCATCCACCCCAACACATTTCTCAGTTCCTCAAGGTTACTGCCCTGCCCGGACAGGACTAACTCCATCCTTCTCGATTGCCAGTTGTGGCTAAAGTAGGCGTGGAGACTAAGCACCTCCCGGCGGAGACGTTCATCCATATCATCATAGGTAATGACCTCACCGTCCTTGACGACCCCGATGTTGGTCAGAACCGTGGGGAGGAACGGTACGTACACGAGGAACGATTCCGGGATCACGTCAAGGCGGAGCGCCAGACCTACGTTTGACGAGGTCATATTCTCGAAGGTCGAGGCCACGAGGGGAACACCGCCGGAGAGCGTGATGGCTTCATAGTTCAACTGGTCGTCCAGCGTCATCGGGGGGTTGTCGATGAAACCGGGGAGTTCATCCTTGCTCGCCAGCGCCTCAAGTTCGGCGGTTAAGGCGTCGAACTCATCCTTGTACGCGGCGATGGCTTTCTGCTCGTCGGTCACGCCGTACTTTTCGCGGAACTCATCAATATACTGCGCCAACCGCGCCTCGCGAGCCTGCGCTTCCTTCTCCAGTATCTCGGAGCTGGGCGCCGCTCCTAAGGCATAGGCCTTTTCCGTCAGGAGCCGCCAGTGATCGATGTAGTCCTTCCAGATGTTACGATCGAGAGTCAACAGGCTTTCAGCATAGTGGTAGCGGTCTTTCATGACCAGCGACTTGCGGAAACCCTCTTCGTCCTCAAGGTCTTCAAGGAGCGAAACCCACTCCTTGCCCACGAGGCTGCGAAAGCCGAACATCGGCGGCGAGTTCAGGTATTTCTCGGTCTGCTTCCGGTTCTGTACGAGCCGGCTTCCGGCCTCGCGGTTAAACTCCGCCAACTCGTCTGATCCGTCGGCGAAATCACGTATCCTTGCGACTTCACTGACGATCATGCTGCGAACACTGTCAATCATGGTCTCGTTGATGTGGGTATTGTCGACACCTTCCAATTCGAAGTAGATGGAATTGCCCAGGTCGTCGTCGACACCGCCGTCAACCGAGTTACCGCCCAGGTCGATCCGGCACGTCTGGGAGTTGATGAAAAGGTCATAGAGGTTGGAAGTCTGCCCGCCGGCAAATGTTTTAAGGAATATCTCAAGCATGAACAACTCGTTTTGATCGAGCTCGAGATCAGCCGGCCAGGCGTAGGTCATGTAGCCCGGGTCGGCGCTCTTTTCACTTGGGTAGGTGGTCAGTTTGAGCGTCCCCGGAGGAGCGGGCCTGGCGGGCGGGAAATCGAAACCACCGATTCCCGGCAGGGGGCTGGAATCGGGATGGGCCTGGCACCGGCTCAGAAGGCTCGACATCCGGCTCAGGAAATCCTCTATCCTGACGTCGCCGGGGACGGCAGCCACCGCTCCCATGTTGGCGAGGTGATGCGTCTCACCGTGAAAGCTCCACATGTCCCGGGGAACCATGCTGCGCATCACCGCCGGGTCACCGAAGGAGAAGAACGTAAGGGGATGGTTCTCGCCGTACACCATCCTGTTCATCGGGGCCCAGACATGGTACCAGGATTTCTCGAAGTAGCTGACCATCTCGGTATAGACTGTTCCCTTCTCCTCAATCGACAGCTCGCCGGTCTCGGGGTCAACCGTCACACCGATGTGGCAGACTTCACGGCGAATCTCCTCGTCGGTGAAGTCGGGATGGAGAAACGCCTGCAGTTTTGCCTCGAAGATGTCGTAGAAGGTCTCTTCGCCGGCGGTAGTATTGAAATGGTAACAGGTGCGGATCAGGCTGGTGTAGGCGCTGCTGCTGCTCAGGGCCATGTTCTCCAGTGCCGCCACGTATCTTCCGCGGTTGCCTTTTCCCAGCAGGAGATGCTCGCAAGCATGGGGCTCACCTTTACTCGAAGTAGGCGTGGTCTTGATCCAGAAGAAGGCCTGGGGCACCGATTCTATCTGCATGAAGTCGATAATGAACCCATACCTCGTGGATATGAAACGCGCCCCCATGGCCGCCCCGGCGCTGTTGTCGTAGAGGTTCAGCGTTTTGAATCCGTGAATCTCCTGGCCCAGCTGCAGGTCCTCAAGGCTAAGATCGGCCGCGTAAGCCGGGACGACGCCCGGCAGCAGGACGATGGCTACTGCTGCAAGAACCGGTAGCTTTCTCATGGTTTGATTCCTTTCAAGCTCTGCCTGGTTTGAGTTTGTCCTATCATATGAAGCTAAAGAAGAGCTGGCAACCGATTTGATTAGAACCGGCCGGCAACTTTTCTCAGATTGACCGGACACCATTGACTCGACCGCCGGTTTGTGCTTTCTTGGGCCAAGTAACAAATCCGACAGCATAGGAACCTGCATGTCAAGATCGACACTCCCCTCAGCCCAGAGAGCCGGAAGCGGGCTTATGGCCCAGTTGGCCTCGATGA
>JAGLXI010000269.1 GCA_023132995.1 Candidatus Zixiibacteriota bacterium
ATGCAGGAGGGGTTCACGGTCAGGTCGGCCAACGGGCTTATCAGACGTCCCTCCCCGCTGTAGCCCGCGGCTCATGTCTGCGGCGGAAGGTCGCGCCGCGTCGCAATGATCTCTTCAGGCAGACAGGCCTTTACTACCTCTTAAGGTATTTCCTGAACCATTTCTCGATCCACTCAAGCCTGGCGATACGGCGGTCGGGCCGACCGTGGCGCGAGAGGCCGTGTGATTCTTCCGGGAACCGGACCATCTCAACTTTTTTCCGGAGCGCTTTCAGCTTGACGAACATCTGTTCCGCCTGTTCGATACAACATCGGAGGTCTTTCTCGCTGTGGATGATGAGCACCGGCGTCCTGACGTTCTTGTAGTATGTGATCGGAGACCGCTTCTCGTAGTTCTCGGGGTCGGTCCACGGCCAGCCCTTGAACTCGCGCTCGAGGGACCAGCCGAAATCCGATGACCCCACGAATGATTTCAGGTCGACCACCGACCTCTGCGTCACAGCGGCGGCAAACCGGTCCGTGTGACCGATTATCCAGTTGGTCATGTAACCTCCGTATGATCCGCCGGTCACGCCCATTTTCTTGGGATTGACATACTTCTGCCGTGTGAGATAGTCGGCTGCGGCCATGCAGTCCTTGTAGTCCAGGTCGCCCCAGCTGGCCTCGATCGCCTCGGCCCAGGTCTCGCCACGTCCGGCCCCACCCCTGGGATTCGTGTACAGCACAATGTAACCTTTGGAGGCCAGGAACTGCATTTCGTGGAAGAACGTAAAGGCATACTGCACGCGCGGGCCGCCATGGATTTCGAGAACGGCCGGGTATTTCCCGGTCGGTTTGAAGTTTGGAGGGTGCACAAGCCATCCCTGAACCTCGGTGCCGTCGAACGACCTGAACCGTACCTCCCGCGTCCGGCACAGCTTCAGGTCGGTTCTAAGGAAACGATTGAGATCAGTGTGTCGTATGGCTTTCTTCTCACCTCCGTTGGTGGTAGGGCAGGTCATAACCTCGCCCGGGTTGGCCAGATCGGAGTATATCAGGGCGGCGGTTTTCGTATTGCCATTGACAGAGTACCCCTTGATGTGGCACTGGCCTCTGAAAACGCGGGTCGGTTTGCCCCCAGTATGAGGCACACTATACAGGTTGGTCGTTCCCATGTCGGAAGACAGGAAGAATACTCTCCTGCCGTCGCCTGACCAGAACAGGGGAGAGATTTCGCCGGTATCGCCGCTGTCGGAAATCGACTGATCGTAGGCCATGCGATCAAAGGCGGCCATCAGGTCTCTGGCTTTCGGCGAGCCGCTCAAGCCCACTTTCCAGACGTGAAAGTTGGCGATACCCCAGGAGTCGCGGGGCTTGTCGTGCCCTAAGTAGGCGATGTGTCTGCCGTCCGGTGAGAAGGCAGGGGCAAACACAGGTCCCTCGGGTGTCGGGATACGCCTTTCCTTGCCGCCTTTGTACGGGGTGATGAACAGGTCGAGTTTGAGGTGGTCGATATCCTCATTCCTAGCCCGGTTGGAAACATAGGCGACCCACTGTCCATTCGGAGAAACCCGGGCGAAGAAGCTGTCGCGCCCGCCCTTTGTGATCCGCCGGAGATTGGGGTTATCCATGCTGAGTGAATAGACGCGGAAGATGTCCTTGGGCTCAAAACCGGAGCCGTCCAGGCGGTAGAAAAGACGCGTCACGTGCCGATAGACCGGCGGTTGCTTTTTCTTTTTCTCGTCTTTGATGAAATGCGAGTCGTTGTACCGAAGGCAGAAGACCAGGTCGGTGCTGTCCGGCGTCCACTGCAAGTCCATTATCGCGCCGTCCAGTTCCATGAGTAGGTTCTCAGCCCCGCCGCGCGTCGGCATGACGTAGATCCCGGTCTTCTTGTCGCGGGTGGAGACGAAGGCCAGGTACCGCCCGTCCGGAGACCATACCGGCTGGCCGTCATTATGATCGCCGTGTGTAAACCGGCGTTCCTCCCCGGCAGCCAGGTCATGGACAAAGATGTTGGCGAAGTACTTGTTTTCCTTCTTGTCCATTCGCTCTACGGTGTATGCAACCAGTCCCTCGTCGGGGGAAATAGCGACCGAGGTCGGCAACCGGAGTTTGAAAAGATCTTCGGCTCTGATAGAGCGTTTTCTTTTACTGCGGCGAGTGGTTTTCTTCATGACACATCCCGTAATGTTATCTGTGAGTCTGTTCTACAGACAAGCTAAGTTTCTGCCGGTCGGGCGACAAGCGAAATGTTGATGCGGGAGGGCAACGGGTGATGTTGTCAGGCAACACGCAGAAGGCAGGTGCGCTCACCTTCTGTAGAAAAACTCGATAACCCGCAGGCGATCATCCGGCCGCAGTACAAAGCGATAACCGATGGCGCCCGTGATCAGGACAACGACGGCAATGTTGATTGCAAAGCCGGCCCAGGTATCGGGTGGCAGCAAATGCCTGACCAGAATCGAGATCGGGACTGCCACCATCACCGCGGCTAAGCCGCTCTTCAGTTCGCACCAGACCAGACGCACGAACGAAATCTGCAATTGGCGAGCCAACAGCCAGGGGAAAAGGCTCAGATA
Source organism: Candidatus Zixiibacteriota bacterium (assembly GCA_023132995.1). Classification (GTDB taxonomy): domain Bacteria; phylum Zixibacteria; class MSB-5A5; order GN15; family FEB-12; genus JAJRTA01. Next base: position 2,561 of record JAGLXI010000269.1, read on the forward strand.
GATGACCACCTGGGGGATCGCTGATGCGAGTGCCATCCCGAGGAGTCCGTATTTCCCTACCAGGATCAGGGCCAGAATGATCTTGGCCACAGCTTCAACCGCCAGGACATAGAGAACGTACCGGTGTTTCTCGATGCCGAAGAGGACGGAGTTGCCGATGATCTGGGGAAGAAAGACCGCTGCGCCCACCGCCAAAACGATTATCACAACAGCCGTCTCGGCGAACTCCGGCGCCAGCCACAGGCCGACAAAAGACCGGGCGTAGGCGATCAGGCCGACAGCCAGCAGGAAAGACAGGTAAGAGGTATATCTGAGGCCCTTGAAATAGACCTCGTTGATCCGGCTCCGGCTTGCTGTAGCGTCGAGGTGCGAGATCGCCGGGATCAGCGGTGTTCCGATGGAATTGACCAGATTGCGAAAGTGAAGCAGCAATTGAGCCCCCGGATAGTAGATGCCGGCGGCTGCAGCCGAGTTCAACAGACCGAGAAGAAAAACGTCGGTGTTGAAAATAACCAGCCAGGCCACGGTAATGCCGAACGATATCTTAGAGTAGCCCAGAAGCATCGTGGCTGTGGCGGCGTTGGCCAGACGGGGTGCGAACCGCAATTGGGGGTACAGCTTTTTCAGCCAGACAAGGGCGACCAGGTGTCGTGCCAACGAAACCGCCACCAGCGACAGGGCCAGTGAGAGAAGGCCATACCCCTGGCTGAGCAACCATACCATGATGGCCGTTCGAACCAGTTCCTCGACAAGCTTGAGACCGGCGGCGATATCCTGGCGCTGGAAAGCCACCAACGTGTTGCCGAACGGGAGCAGGTAGAAACTGCAGGCGATGAACAGCCCCAGAACAAGCAGAGCCTTTCGGCCTTCTTCGGCCAGGGCCGGGTCACCGATCTTGAAGTAATCGAAAAACAACACCGTGAAAAGATAAACACCCGCCAGGGCCAGGCTGCCAAGCGCCAGGTAGGCGAGGTTGGAAGTGTTGAGTACGCGGTTGATGCCGCCGAAGTCCCGTTTGCTGAGAAACTTCGACACATACCTGGTGATGGCCGAGCTCATCCCGATGTCAAGTAGCGAGAAGTAGTTGATTGTCTGAAAGATTATGACCCAGACCCCGTAGCGGCTGTCGCCCAGTACGGTGGTTACATAGGGCACGAACAGAAACGCGACCACCGCCCGGATCGCATATCCAAGCCATGATGTATAGACGTTCCTGAGAAACTGCTTTCCTAAACCGGGCAACTTCCCACCTTTCCCGTGGCGAAATCATCCTGCGTCGGGCGATTTGCTAACGACCGGCCGATGCGTTCCACTCCATCGGCGTTGAACCTGCCCGCGCAAGGTAAACAATATGACAGGACAACTCAAACTGGAAGTAGATTGCACCACAGCGCCTGCGGGCGTCCGCGGATCAGTTCCACCTGTTCAAAATCTGCACAGCCGGTGGCCGCGAGCGGTATAGTCATCGGCTCCAGAATGGTGGACAACACGGTGGGCATGACCGCTGCCGCTTGTGTGGCTGGGCCGGGTACTGCGGGAAAAAAGCCCGCTGTCACACGGTTTGAACGCAAAC
>JAGLXI010000027.1 GCA_023132995.1 Candidatus Zixiibacteriota bacterium
GGCTCCGGCGTGGGCAAATCGGTGATGCTGGGCATGATGGCGCGAGGGTCATCGGCAGACGTAAACGTTGTCGCCTTAGTAGGCGAGCGGGGCAGGGAAGTCCGGGAATTCATCGAGCGCGACCTGGGACCCCAGGGAATGAAGAACACGGTCATGGTGGCGGTCACTTCAGATCAGCCGGCTCTCATTAGGGTCAAGGGTGCCATGGTGGCGACGTCCATCGCAGAGTATTTTCGCGATCAGGGTAAGGACGTTATGCTCTTGATGGACTCACTGACGCGTATCGCCATGGCTCAACGCGAGATAGGAATCGCAGTCGGCGAACCGCCGACGACCAAGGGATACACACCATCGGTTTTCGCCCTTCTGCCACGCTTGTTGGAGCGGGCGGGTCAATCCGACAGGGGCTCCATAACCGGCCTCTACACCGTTCTGGTCGAGGGTGACGATTTCAACGAGCCGGTCTCAGACGCGGTTCGATCAATGTTGGACGGGCATGTCAGTCTTTCCCGGAAACTTGCGTCGCGGAACCAGTATCCGGCAGTGGACGTTCTCGATTCCATCAGCCGGCTGATGAAGGACGTAGCCACCAAAGAAGAACTCGCCCTGGCCGCCGAAGTGCGCGAACTGGTGGCGACCTATCGTGAGGCCGAGGACCTGATCAATATCGGCGCCTACGTCAAGGGGTCAAACCCCAAGATTGATCGGGCGATTGACAAGATAGACGGCATCAACCAGTGCCTGCGGCAGGACATCTATGAACTGGCCGATCATGAGGAGTCGATTCGGCAACTGCAGCAGATACTGGCCGATGGAAGCGAATAACGGACATGAAGAAGTTCAAATATCGTTTAGAGGCGCTCCTCAAGCTCAAGGAACACATCGAACGCGAACGGCAAAAGGAACATGCCGGTGCGCTCCACCGGGTTAACAGCCAAAAGGCCGCTCTGGGGCAGCTTGATGACGACAGAAAGGGAACCCTGACGGGCCAGCGCCAACGGATGACCAGTCCCCTCTCGGTAGCGGAGATGCTCGTTTATTCAAGGTATCTCATGAAGCTCAAGAAAGACCGGCTGGCAGGGGAACAGTTTCTGGATGCGCTGGACAAGGAGGCCGAGAAAAAGCGGCAGGACCTCGTCGAGGCTTCGAAGCAGCGCCAGATTCACGAGAAACTGAAAGAACGGCAGAAGGAAAAACACGATCAGACCGGTCGTCTGGCAATGGCAAAGAGCGATGACGAAATCGCCATCAACAGTTACCGTCGCCGCCGACCCGCAAGACCTTAAACCCGTCCCACATTGTCAAAGAGAAAGGCCTCCCTGCCGGGAGGCCTTTCGTATGCTTTCAGGGTGCGCTCGGAGCCTGGCCGCCCTGGGATCAATAGCAGGGCTTGGGCGGCGGACCGGACAGGAACATGAAGTCGACCAGGTAAACCAGATCACTGATGTCGATCCCACCCCCCGGATCGGCATCCAGATTGGCTTCGTCCATACAGGCGGGTGTCGGGCCGTCCTCAAACATGTATTCAACCAGGTAGACCAAATCGGAGATGTCGACGAAGTCGTCAGGGCTGTTGTCGATGTTGCCACGATCTCCAAGACAGCAGCCGCCGACTACGATGCTCAGGTAGCCGGGAACGAACTGAGGCCTGAACATGGCCGATGTGGCGTCAGAAAACATGGTCGAATATTCCACCTGGCTGCCTGCGATGGACACCGTGTCGAAAGTCACCAGTTGCGTGCCGACCGAGGGCTGATAGCCGACGTACAGTGCTCCCATAAGGCCGCTGCCTATCGGAATCAGATCGGAGTAGGCGATGCAATAGACGGTTACAACGGTGTCGATGGTCATCCAGCTGGCGGCGGAGATACCTTCCAGTCGTCCGCCGACAAAGGAGAAAGAATCGATATGGACATCCGGAGAGTCGAAGGTCATCGTCAGTTCCAGCCCGGACAGCGGTTGGTCATTGACGATATAGACCGGCAGGATACCATTGTCGCTTGTGAGGGATACCACGGAATCGACGTACACAGAATCAGGCAGGCCGGGGTCGCCACTCTGGGCGGCACAGGTTTCAAACGCCACTGCCGAGATCAGCAGGACGGCCAGCGGTAAGCATGTTTTCAAGCAAACGCGCATGCACAAATCCTCTCGTTATACGATTCCAAGTAAAGCAAAAACAGTGCAACTTAGAAGAAAACGCGTCGAGACGCTGAATCTATGTAAGTATTTGACAAGTCATCCATTTGGCTTGACGTAATATACTCAATAGCTCCGCGGTTGGCAACTAATTTCTTGTTATACGCCCATGTTGCAGGACGGTTCATAAAATGCCTATTGTCAGCTTCCAAACTGTCATCAGTTGCGGCTTTGACCTCAGTTTTCTCGCCTTCCTGTCGATTCCAGTAGCATGGCTATTAACAAAGCACCACGGAAGATCGAGCGCTGCGCCTATACGAAGGCCTGCTACCTGGCCGAAGAACTGAAGTGTTTCGGCTACAAAACCGACTGTCCCCTGTACCAGAAGTCTAACGGGGAATTCTTCAATGAAGACCGGTTCAACGAGGCAATGGACAAGCTCATCAACAAGACGCTTATGAAATACAAGGTGCCTTAGAATCGACCGTCTCACATTCATCTGTGATCTCGCAGAATCCGGGCCGATAGGAAATATGTTCCATCGGCTCTTTGCATTTGCTTCCTCAAATCATCTCTGCTGATCTGCCCCAACCGGCCGCGGACACCCCCATCCAACTGTGTCCCAGCGCATTAGCTGCCCACCCCAGCGACTGGCACGGCCTCTGCTTAAAGCACAGCGGAGGAAAGTATGATAAAAGGACTTTACACTTCGGCCTCGGGGATGATTCCCCACATCAAGCGGCAGGAAGCCTCGGCCAACAACATTGCCAATGCCGGCACTCCGGGGTTCAAGAAGGACATAGTCTTTACCCGGGAGCTCTCGCGGGCCGAGGCCAGAATGCAGCCAAGGAAATCCGACTGGGTGCAGCCGATGATCAACGACGTTTACACCGACTATGCCCCCGGCATCTTCGAACGGACCGGCAATCCGCTGGACCTTGCCATAGAAGGGGACGGTTTCTTCACCCTTGAATCAGAGGACGGCGCCACGCTGTTGACCAGGGCGGGAAGCTTCACGGTCGACGCAGACGGGTTTCTAGCTTTTCCAGGTGGTCTGCTCGCTATCGGGGAAGGAGGACCAATCGAAGTTGGTAACGGCAAGGTGTCCGTCTCGGTCACGGGTGAAGTGGAGGTCGACGGCATGGCCGTGGCGAGGGTAGTGCCCCGCACGGTTGCGGATCTCGATCAACTCGAGAAAATCGGCAGCTCCATGTTCGCCGTGCCCGATGGTGTGGAGTTGATCGACGTGGAGAAGACCCATATCCGCCAGGGATTCCTGGAGGCTTCCAACGTGGATATCGTGCGCGAAATGATTGACATGATTGCGTCCTATCGCGCCTACGAGGCCAACGCCCGCGGGGTTCAGGCGCAGGACCAGTCTTTGAACCATCTCTTCGGGCGGGTAGCCAGTAAATCGTGATGCAGAGAGTCCAGAGAAGAATAGGAGATAAACATGATTAAGGCAATGCAGACAGCCGCCACCGGCATGCTTTCGCAACAGATGAACGTCGACAACATTGCCAACAACCTGGCCAACATGAACACCACCGGCTTCAAGAAAAGCCGGTTGGAGTTTCAGGACGTCCTGTATCAGAACTTCCGCAGGGCGGGAACGGCCTCTGCTGTCGGTTCGAGGATACCCAACGAACTGGCTATTGGGTACGGCACCAAGGCCGTCGCCACGGTGAGGCAGTTCTCGGTGGGAAATCTCCAGCCGACGGGCAACCCGCTCGACGTCGCCATCGGGGGCGACGGTTTCTTTCAGATTCAGCATCCGGACGGAACCACGGTGTACACCCGGGACGGAAGCTTCAAACTCTCCGGGGACAGCCGCATTGTCAACAGCGACGGCTACGTGATGTTGCCTGAAATCACGGTTCCCGAGGATGCCACCAGTATAGCGATCGGCACCGACGGTTCTATCCAGGTGCTTCAGGCGGGCCAAATAACACCGGTGGAGATCGGGCAGATTGAATTGGCGCGGTTTGTCAACCCGGCCGGCCTTACCGCTTTGGGGCGCAATCTTTACGCCACGACGCCAGCCTCCGGTGATCCCATGACCGACGTGCCCACCCAGAGCGGTCTGGGAGAAGTGTCCCAGGGCTATCTGGAAATGTCCAACGTTCAAGTCGTTGACGAGATGGTCAATATGATCGTGGCCCAGAGGGCTTATGAGATGAACTCCAAGGCGATCCAGACGGCCGACGACATGGCCGCAATCGCAAACAGTCTTAAGAGATAAGCCATGATAGCTAAACTACGTGCCCTGCTGATCGCAGTGATCCTCATCACGATGACTCTTGGCGTCGCGTCATACGCCGCCACCACCGATGAGGCCATAGCCGATAAGATGTCGGCCATGTTTGATCTCGATCCCGACCACTACCGGATCGAATTGCTCTCCAACCCGCTCAAGACGGCAGATGTCTCTGTCGACCAGATTGCTTTGCGTCCGCTGTCGCAGAAGGACCCGCTGGGGCTGTATTCAGCGATGGCCTCGGTCACGGTGGACGGCAAGGTCCTGGAATCGGGGCAGGTTCGGATGAGAATAAGAAAGTACGAGAGCGTACTGGTTCTCACGGACCGGATAGTACGCCATGAAGCGCTTGGGCCTGACAAACTCACGTTGAAGGAAATGGACGTGACCACCCTTCGCGAGAAGCCGATGACTTCGGCGACCTCTCTATCGGACATGCGTGCCAGGCGCAACCTGCGTCGCGGAGACATCCTGACCAGCGGCGATATCGAACCGATCCCGGATCTGGAATCCGGTCGGGATGTGACCATCGTCTATTCCAGCGGTATGTGCCGAATTACGGCCGAGGGCCGTACGCTTCAATCGGGAGCCGCGGGTGAGTATGTCAAAGTTAAGAACAAAACGTCCGGCAAGATAATCATTGCCCGTGTCGTGGACGGCACGGCCGTGGCGGTGGATCCATAAGAAAAGCCAACCCGGAGAAAGATAATGAACTATAGGAAGGTTCTACTGATTCTGCTGGCGCTGCTTCTGTTGCCTTTCACGCTCAAGTTGCGGGCCGAGGATTTCGGCCAGGGGCAATCGCTGTTTTCGGACATCAAGGCGCACAAGGTCGGGGACATACTGACCGTCATAGTATCGGAGCAGAGCCGGGCCTCGCACAAGGTGGAGACCAAGGCCGAGAAGACGCACAAGGTATCTGTGGGCGGCGGTCCCGGGGTGGGCCCGCTCGATTTCATTTCGCTCTTTGGCCTCGATTCGGACGCCAAGAACACTCACGACGGCAAAGGAGAGAACCTCCGCAACGGAAGTCTCCGGGCCAGGATGTCGGTGACGGTGGTGGCCGTGAAACCCAACGGCGATCTTGTCATTGAAGGTTCCCGCACGGTCGGCATCTCGGGCGATCGTGAGGTCCTCACACTTACCGGCGTCGTGCGCCGGAAAGATATTGCCCCCGATAACACGATTGACTCTTACCTGATCGCCGACGCCGAGATACACAACACCGGCCGCGGAGTAGCCAACACGGCCGCCCGACCCGGGTTTATCACCAGGCTCATCAACTGGTTGTTTTAGGAGGACGTCATGCTGCCTGCAATCACTGCAAGACTGTCAACGCCGGTAGGTTTGGTACTGCTGATTTCACTGCTTCTGATCTTTTGCCAGCCGGCTGAGGCCGCCAAAGTACGCATCAAGGACATCTGCGCTTTTCAGGACAAGCAGGAGACCGATCTTGTCGGCTACGGTCTGATCGTGGGATTGGACGGCACCGGCGACGGCAACGGCACCCAGTTCACAATCCAGTCCCTGACTAACATGATGGAGCGCATGGGTCTCACGGTCGATTCCAGGAAGGTCAAGGTCAAGAATGTCGCCGCCGTAATGGTGACGGGCAAAATCACCAGCCACCAGTCGCTGGGAACTTATTTTGATGTCACGGTTTCCTCGGTTGGGGACGCCTCGTCGCTGCAGGGCGGAACGCTGCTAATGACGCCGCTGGCGGATCTTGACGGTGTCGTCCGCGGCATGGCGCAGGGGCCGATCTCTATCGGTGGCTTCAATGTCCAGGTTGACGACGGGAACAAAATCGTGGAAAACTACACCCTGGTCGGCCGTGTCCCCGGGGGCGGCAAGGTTACCAAGTCGCTCGAAGCGCGCGGACAGGTCGAACCGCTGTTTCTCCTGTCGCTGCATAACCCCGACTTCACTACCGCCAGCCGTGTCGCCGAGCGTATCAATATCAAGTACGGCCTGACCGCTTTTGCCACCGACGGCGGAACGGTGAAAGTGGTAGTGCCTGACTCACTGTCCTATCCGTCGACGCGCACGCGCTTCATCGCCGACATCGGCCAGCTTCAGGTAGTGCCGGACAATCCCGCGCGGGTAGTGATAAATGAGAAAACCGGCACCATTGTGGCCGGTC
>JAGLXI010000270.1 GCA_023132995.1 Candidatus Zixiibacteriota bacterium
AGGAATTTCCAAAACAGCCGACTAATTCTGGGAGTGAATGTGCATCGATTAAACAGGATACAAGACCGGATTGATTATGTTCGGGACAGAGTGCCGACGGCACCACCCTTCAACGGGTTTGCGAAAGGGCTTTGTTATTAATGTGCAGCCTGACGCAGGGAGGTCGGCTTCGGCCGAGGGGATTATTTTATGAAGCCAGTAAAACCGCAAGAATACAATGGTGTTGAAACCAATCACACAAAGGAGGATTGCAAATGAAAAAAGCAATCAGCATTTTCGGACTGTGGGCTCTCGCCTTTGCAGTCGTGATGCCCGCTGCGGCGTCCGGCTCCGAGCTCGACATCTCCGGTTTCTTCGACGTCACGAGTACCTATCAGGACTCGCGGGGTGACCGGAACGAATTCGGCCTGGGTCAGGCCGAGGTTGACATCGAAAGCGAGTTGTCAGAGATGGCCGCAATCAGGGTAGCCGTGGCCTACAACAACCAGACTTCCGGTTTTGAACTGGGAGAAGCTGAGATCGACATTAACCTGTACTCCTACGAGAGCGGCCCGGTGTCCTCGGTTAACATCGCCGCCGGACTGTTCTACGTGCCCTTTGGAATCGACCACTGGGTGTATCCTTCGATCGACCGCAAGCTCGTCACAGCGCCGCTGGTAGTTGAGATGACCCACGGCTGCTGGAACGATGCCGGTTTCAGGCTCAACGTCGCCTCGGATATCGCTAACCTTGTCGTCTTTGGTGTCAACGGTTTCGAGTCCTCTTTCGAAGTCATCGACGCGGCCCAAAGCCTGGCGCTGGGAGTGCCCCTCGGTTCGGAAGTCAACACCACCCCGGCCAATGCTTTCGGAGGCCGGTTCGGGCTGACACCGGTCGAGCATCTCGAGGTCGGCGGTTCCTTTGCTGTGGGTCTGAACGAGTCGGACAAGGATGAAATGGTTCTGATGGGGGGAGACTTCCAATACTGTGTCAGCAACTTTGACTTCAAGGGTGAGTACATAACCCATTCGCTCAACCGTTCGATTACCGAGGAAAAGAACAAGGGGTATTACTTCCAGTCCACTTATGATTTTGGCAGGACTTTTCTGGTTGGACGGTACGATTCCTTCAAGCCGGACGGGGTCGACTGGACAACCCTGTACTCACTCGGGGCCGGTTATGCCGTAACAAACGGAGTGGAAGTCCGTTTTGAGACGATTATCGATAGCGACAACAGCACCAACAACGCCAATATCCTGCAGTTGGTCGCTGGATTCTAACAGCCCGGCAGACAGTGTCTGTCAGGGTTTCGGATCGACCCGGGAGACGAACTAAAGGAACGAGCGGCAGGTTGCCGCTCGTCCGGCAGCCCCGGCATCGATCGACACGACTGACGTGAGCAGAAACCAGGCTTCGCGAAAGCCAGGAGGGGTGCTCACGAAAAACTCGACGGGTGGTTTTCGGCCAGAGTCCGGAGACCACCCGTTTGAATGTCGCTGGTGGCCAGTTAGAGCTTTTCACACAGAAGAAGTTGACCTATACTTCTACTCTGAATGCCCGGTTTCCTGTCGGGACTGGCCTGCGGCTCTCAGCCGGGCGCAATTGTGGGTAGACCAGCCATGCGTGGGAGTGTCAGCAAAGCTCTTATCATAAGCTTCATCCTTGGACTCGTTTTTCTGCGCGTAGTCGGAATCGAGAGCGACCCGCCTCTATTCTATGTCGGGCACGGCCAGGCCCAGCTCACCGATCCCTATCAATTCTCGTTTTTTGCCCGGAACGCGGTACTATACGGCGAATGGAACCCGTTTGATTTTCATCGCTGGGATGTGTTCCGCTATTCGCTGATCTCAGGCGTATCGTACCTGTTCTTCTCAGCCTTTGGCGTCTCACGCGTGACGGCAAACCTGGTCGCAATTGTTCTCCACATGGGCGGTCTGCTACTGTTTCTTCTGGGGCTCCGCAGGTTTCGGGATTTCTGGGAGGTCTCCCTGGTTGCGCTGCTCCTACTGCTCAACAGCTCACTCTTTTTCTATGGGCGTTTGCCGTTCCTTGAGAACGGACTGATATTTCTTTCGGGACTGACGTTCTTCGTGTTTGTCCACTACGGCCACCGCGCCTGGGGCCAGGCCATGACCGGAGCGCTCGTAGCTCTGGCGACCCTGAGTGGGAAGCTGTTCGGGTTCCTTCTTCTGGGTCCCGTTCTGATCTGTCTGCTCGTTGTCTACCGCTCCCGCGTCGCTGTGCCCATCCTTGTGACTGTCACCAGCCTTGTTCTCACGGCCGTAGCGTACATGCTGGTTTTCTACGGCGGTGACCTGACTACTCTACTGAATTACTCTGCCGAACAAACGGTGGGCATGTACGGGCCGCCTCCGGGGTTCTCTTCGCTGCCGGATTTCTTCGAGATGCTGATGACCTATGGTGGAAACGGTCTGTGGCAATACACACCGTTTCTCACTTTACTGACGGCGATAAGTCTGGTCTTGGTCGTCCTCAGAGTCCCGTTCGCCGGTGCCGTCAAGCCGGAATCGGTGGCCATGATCTTCTGTGTCGCATGGCTTGTCGGCGGCGTCTTCGGCCTGATGCCGTTTTTCTACCGGCCGATGCGGTACGGCCTGTTTCTTTTTCTGCCGATGGCAGCTATCAGCGCTTTCGCTGTTCGAGAGTCGTTGACGG
>JAGLXI010000271.1 GCA_023132995.1 Candidatus Zixiibacteriota bacterium
GGCAATGACTTCACTATCGCGCGCGCCTTTCTCATAGTGAGAAAGCGCGGCGAGCGGCGATAGAAGATCATGCCGATCATGTCGGCTCCCAGTTCTGCGGCCAACAGAGCGTCGGCGACACGCGTAATCCCGCAGATTTTAATCCGGAACGTCGTCATGCCGTCCTCAACGATTGCAACAGCCGCACGGGGTCATCGGCCGTCATCAGAGCCTCGCCGACCAGAAATCGGGTGTAGCCGGAGTCGCGCAGGCGGACGATGTCATCGGGTGTCCCTATGCCCGACTCGGAAACCCTGATGACACTGTCCGGAATGAGTGACGCCAGGCGTTCCGATGTCTTGAGACTAACCGAGAAGTCGTCCAGGTTGCGATTGTTTACACCGATAATGTCGGCGCCACAGTCAACCGCCATCTTCACTTCATCGCCTTCGTGTGTTTCAACTAAGCAGTCGAGTCCTAAATCGGACGCCGTGTTGATCAGTTCCGTAAGCATGCTCGCACGGTGCAGCCGCACGATCAGGAGCACCGAGTCGGCACCTGAGTACCGGGCATAGTATAGTTGATACGGTTCTATAATGAAATCCTTGCACAAAACCGGCAGCGATGAAGCCTCGGCGGCCTCCTTCAGGTATTCCGCGCGACCGAAGAAGTAGTTACGCTCGGTGAGCACCGACAACGCGGCAGCGCCGCCAACGCGGTATCTCGCCGCCAACGCCGCCAGGTCGAAGTTCTCGACCATAATCCCCTTGGAGGGCGACCCCTTTTTCAGTTCCGCAATGATCTTTGTTTCCGTCCCGCCTGCCAGTGCTCTTCGGAAAACCCCCGCCGGATGATCGGGCAACTGACGCTGCAAGGATTGTAAAGGCAACTCCGCCTTGAGCCGCTCGATTTCCAGCCGTTTGGCGGCCGCAATCTCCTGTAGTATGTTCATCAGATGGTTTCCTCCCTCGTGATGACCCAGCCCGGCGCACCCTGCCTGTGAGCCTCGGTCCTGCGGAAAAGCGTGAAGAAGACCACCGACGAAATAACATATATTACTATGGTAATGTTCATGGTCACCGTATAGCCATAGTGTTCGATCAGGCTGCCGCCGATCGCCGTGGATACCATCCACGATGACGTCCAGGCAACCATCAACAGCGCCCCGACCAGGCCCTGCTCGTCCTTTCGGGCCAGTTCCATTCCCAGGTTCGTCACCAGCGGCACCCCAAGGTTCATAAGGCCGCCGCGCATCACGAACGCCACAAACGCCAGTGGCAGGAAATAGGCGTATGACAGGGCCGCCATAAATGGTATCGACATCAACTGCGTGATCACCACGGTTCGCACCAACCCGAACCTCTTGACCAGAACGGGACCGGCCAGCGACCCGGTCAGCATCGAGAAATGCACCACCGAATAAAACAGCCCGATCGTGTCCGGGGCGAGATCGAAACGGTCGCGGAAGTATAGGTTCAGGAAGGGAATAATAAGGCCAGCGCCTGAGCCGATGATGAAGTTCGTTGCAAATATCTTGAGATAGAATCCACCCCTCTCCCGCAACCGGGTCCGCGAGAGACTGATACGGCGTTCCTCCACGGAAGGGCGCGACGATTTAATCATCACGAATGGTATCATGGCCAGGAGGCCGACAAGAATGCCCGCGCACAGGGTGTACTGATAGCCGAGAACTAAATCGCCGGTGCGTTCACCTATGACCGCCGCCAGGCGTCCGGCCGAAACAGCACCAACCATACCGGCCAGCAGGTTCGTCCCAAATGAGAACGAGAACAGGTACGTGCGCTCGACCGGTGTGGAATTGCGCATGTAGAACGGTCCCGCCGCCACGCGATAGAACGAAAAGGCCATCCCGCTCAGAACCGAGAAAGATGCCAGCAGCAGAAACGTCTTGAAGCTCACGATGCAGTAGCTGAAAACCGCAAACAGGATACAACTGGCGATCAGTATTGGCTTGAGCCTGATGCGGCTCAGCAGAAGCCCGGCCGGGATGGCCATCATAGTCATGCCCACCGCCCGGGACGAGGCCACCAGGCCGATATCGCTCTCAAGGAAGCCTATCTCCTTCAGGTACAGATTGAGCAACAGCAGGAAGACCTGGAAATTGATGCCGATCAGGAACGACCCGAACAGATACAGCCGGGCGTTCTTGCTGAACAGCTTGACATGATCAAGGTAGTCCCGGACGCCTCGATGTAACCGGGTACCGATACCGACGGGCAGCTTGTTCTCAGAAAGATCAGACACAGAGCGCTTCTTTATGCCATCTGCGAAGCCTTAATCCAGTCCTCAAGCAGTTGCCTTCCGGCCCCGCTATCCAGTGCCCGGGCGGCCTGCCTCACGCCGTCGCCGATAGAGTCGGCCCTGTCAGCCACATAGATCATCACCCCGGCGTTTAATATCACGGCCTCACGATACGGGCCGGGTCGACCCTGCAGGACCTGAGTGAGAATGTCGCGGTTGTGGGTAGCATCGCCGCCTGCAAGGGCATCGGCATCGCACCGGGCTATGCCGACTTCATCCGGCTGCAGCGTCTTCGTCTCTCTGCTACCGGCCGTCACTTCTACATAATCAGTCGGGGCGGAAACCGAGAACTCGTCGAGGCCATCGCGGGAATGAGCTACTATAACCTTCGTTGAACCGGTGATTTCGAGAACGTCGGCCATCAGGCCCAACAGCGTCCCGTCGTAGACGCCAATGAGTTGCCGCTTGACGAGAGCCGGGTTGCACATCGGGCCGAGGATATTGAAAACCGTGCGCACACCCAACTCCTTTCGCGGAGTCATGGCGTGCTTCATGGCCGGATGGAAACTCGGCGCAAACATGAAACCGAAACCGACCTCGACGATGTTCTTTTCAACCTGCTGAGGCCCCGGGTCGATGTTCCCGCCGCATACTTCCAGCAGGTCGGCCGAGCCGCATTTTGAGCTGACGCTGCGGTTGCCGTGCTTGGCTACCGTGACACCGGCCGCAGCCGCGACAATCGCCGCGGCGGTGGAGATGTTGAATGTATGCGCCCCGTCGCCCCCGGTGCCGCAGCCGTCAACGGCGCATTCGTCGTCAACGGTGACCTTTACGGCATGGTCACGCATAGTCTGAACGAACCCGGCCACTTCCTGCGCTGTCTCACCCTTCTGTTTGAGCGCGATCAACAACCCTGCTATCTGGACGGCGGTGGCCTCGCCCCGCATGATTATATCCATCGTGCGGGCTGCTTCTTCGAACGTGAGGGCCGCGCTGGAGAGGACTTTTTCCAGAGCCTCGCGTAACATCACAAGCTCTCCAGGAAGTTCCCAAGCATTGCCTTGCCGTCGGGAGTCATGATTGATTCCGGGTGAAACTGCACACCGTAGAGGGCCAGATGTCGATGCTCTATGCCCATTATGACATCATCGTCGCACCAGGCGGTCGTCTTGAATTGGTGCGGAAGGCTGTCGGGTTCCACCACCAGTGAATGGTAGCGCGTGGCTACAAAAGGATTGGGCAATCCCCGAAACAGCAGCAAACCCCGATGGAGAATCTTTGAGGTCTTGCCGTGCATCAACACCGGCGCGTAGCCGATTCGAGCGCCGTACACCTGGGCAATCGCCTGGTGACCTAAACAGACGCCTAAGATCGGGACTTTTCCAGCCAGCTCAATGACAAGCTGATTCATAATGCCCGCTTTCTCCGGCCGCCCCGGCCCGGGAGAGAGAACTATGGCCTCCGGATTCATGGCGGCGATCTCAGGCACGGTGATCTCGTCGTTGCGATAGACGACAACATCGGCTCCTAACTCACTCAGGTACTGAACCAGGTTGTACGTGAAGGAGTCGTAGTTGTCCAGCAGGAACAGCATCAGGTGTCATTTCCCGCGACAGCCTCCATAAGGGCGCGGGCCTTGGCTTCAGTTTCCCGGAATTCGCGCAGCGGTTTGGAATCGGCCACTATGCCCGCCCCCGCCTGCAGGTAATACCTGCCTTTTCTTTTGACGATTGTCCTGATAGCGATGCAGGAGTCGAGGTTTCCCCAAAAGTCAAGGTAGGCGATGGACCCGGCGTAAATCCCCCGGCGTTCCGTTTCCAGTTCGTCGATTATCTCCATGGCGCGAATCTTCGGCGCTCCCGACACCGTCCCGGCGGGGAAACACGCGAAGTGGCCGTCCAACGGACTGGTTTTCTTCTTGAGTCGACCGGTGACTGAACTTACCAGGTGTATGACGTGCGAGTACTTCTCCGGAACCATTCTCTCGCCGATACGGACCGTGCCCGCCCTGCTGACCCGGCCAATGTCATTGCGGCCCAGGTCGAGAAGCATAGTGTGCTCAGCCAACTCCTTGGGATCGGCCAGGAGGCTGCGGATTCGTTTCTCGTCTTCGGTGTCGCTTGCTCCCCGCGGCCGCGTCCCGGCGATCGGTCGGGTCTCAATCGTTCCTTTCTCCACGCGAACCATCATCTCCGGGGAAGCCCCGATAATCGCATCCGAGCCGAACCTGAGCAGGAACATGTACGGTGACGGATTGATTCTTCGCAACCGCCGATAGACCGACAGCGCCGACCGGTCACTATCGAGATGCCATCGCTGCGAGAGAACCACCTGCAGAATGTCTCCCTCCCGGATGTGGCGCTTGGCTCGCCGCACCATGCTGGTGAACTCTTTCTGTCGGCAGTGCGCCACCGCCCTGACACGGCGCGGCTTGTGGTCGTCGTCGGGTTTCGTCGGCTTTCGCAGGTCTTGTTTCATGCGGTCTATTGCCGCCACCGCCGAGTCGTACTTGTCCTTCAGGCCCGGCTGTCCCTTCTCATGGAGGACATTGGCTATCAGCAGGATTTCCTGTTTCAAGTGGTCGAAGACGACAAGGCGGTCATAGAAGCCAAAACGCATTTCCGGCAGGCCGACTTCATCCGGATTCATGTCGGGAATCCGCTCCACCCACCGCACGGCGTCATAGGAGAAATATCCCACCGCCCCGCCGGTGAACCGGGGCAACTGTTCGACCCTGACCGGTTTGTAGATTGAAAACAGTTCATCGAGAAACTCCCGGGGATCGGCCTCAAGGGTTTTCCTTATGTCCATTTGCCTGAGAGTAACCTTGCCGGCGTTGCCCTCCACTACGAGAAAAGGCTCGAGCCCGATAAAGGAGTAGCGGGCAATCTTCTCCCCGCCTTCAATCGACTCCAGGAGGAAAGAACCACGCTTTGACCGGGCCAGTTTGATATAGGCCGACACCGGGGTATCGAGATCAGCGGGAATCCGGCAGAAGACCGGAACGACGTTCCCCCTTGCGTTTAACTTTCTGACTTCGGACAACGAGATCATGGAAATGTGAACTCCCCCTTGGCCACAAACACGGCCGGTCCCGTCAGTTCAATAAGGTTGTTGACTTCGTTCCACTTGACGAAAAGGGAACCGGTTTCAAACTGCACCTCGCACTCCCGATCAACCAGCCCCAACATCACCGAGGCGCATACGGCGGCGGCGGCCCCGGTGCCGGAAGAACCGGTGGCACCCGCCCCTCGTTCCCAGTCGGCCACGCGGATCCTGCGTCGAGT
>JAGLXI010000272.1 GCA_023132995.1 Candidatus Zixiibacteriota bacterium
ACACCGACGCCGCCGGCGTTGTATTCTTCGCCAATTACTTCCGGATCGCACACACGGCTTTCGAGGCTTTCATGAAGTCAATCGGGTGCGGTGTGGATTACATGATACGGTCGGCGGACTTTCTTATCCTGATCGTTCACGCCGAGGCCGACTACAAACGCCCCTTTCTGCTTGGAGACACTGTTTCCATATCCGTCGAGGCCGCCGGCACAGGGGCGACCTCATTTGTCCTGACTTATCTCATGCGGGATTCTGCCGGCCATGTTCGCGTGACTGTGCGCACGGCTCATGTGGCGATTGACAAGAAAACAGGTGAGAAAATCCTGCTGCCGGAGAAGGTACGCAACGGCATTCAGAGTATCAGTTGAGCGACTCAGGCGTACCTTCCCCAACGAGTTTCCTCAGTTGGTGACGGTCCGGTTTTAGCCCTTTCCCGGCGGCGACAACGGGCCACCGGTAGAACTCCTTGGGCACCTTGAAATGCGGCAGGAATCTCTCCAAATGCGCGACCAGGTCCTGCTTCGACAGCTTTGCGCCCCGCTCCGCAAGAATGAAAGCGACCGGCCTGGAGCCGAATTCGTTATCGGGGGCGGGCACCACAACCGCTTCCCGCACCTGTGGTAAGAGACACAGCAAGTCTTCGATCTCTTCCGGATGAATGTTCTCACCGCCCGCTATAAACATATTGTCCAGCCGCCCGGTGACCGTCAGATAGCCGCTGCTGTCGAGAGTTCCCGTGTCACCGGAGCGGAACCAGCCCTCGCCGTCGCGCAGTTTGGCAAGGTGACCACCATCGACATACCCCTTGCAGAGGGTCTTCCCCTTGAGGAGTATCTCCCTGTTCCCGTCAAGCTTCATCTCCCGAAATGGCAGCAGCCTGCCCGACGTGTGCAGTATGTCAGCCGCAGCCCTCGGCGGTGTGGTCGTCACCTGAGAGGCCATTTCAGTCAGTCCGTACGTTGTAAAGAGCGGCAGCCCCTGCCCTTGCGCCTTGTCGACCAAAGAACGCGGAATGCTGCTTCCGCCCACAAGTACAGCTTTCAACCTGTCCCTGCTGCTCGGTGAAAGGCCTTGATCTAACAGGCATCGCAATTGTACCGGTACCAGGGACAGATGCGTGATATGGTATCTCTCAATTGCCTCGGCGAGATTCCCGTCGCCTCTCGCCAGAACGGCCGCGCCGCTGCCGAGAACTGTCCGAAACAGAATGGCCAATCCCCCGACATGGTAGAGCGGAAGCGACACGAGCCAGCGATCCTGCGGCGCGACAGCTATATTCTCATTGGATCCCAGAGCGCTGAAATAGTGATTGGCGAATGTGTGCAGTACCGCTTTGGGTTCAGCCGAACTCCCTGAGGTGAAAACAATGGTAGCATCACCTTCCGGGTCAATCGAGCCCATCTCCGGCGCATCATTGATTGAAGCATCGTCCCGGCCGCCGAGACAGTCAATCGTAATTGCGCGATATTCGTGCGTGCTGCTATCGGCGGGCGCGGCGCCCGGGCAGAGCAGGGCATGGCAACCGACCCTGCGCAGCAGTGATGTTATCACAGTTTGCGGAAATCTGGTGTTCACCAACACCGCCACCGCGCGCAGTCTCCAAATCGCCCACAAGAGAATCGCATAGTCTGGCGAATTGCCTGAGACAATCGCCAACCGCTGTCCTTTTTTAACACCCGCCTCATGCAGGTTTGCGGCCGCCCGGCGGACAAGGCTCTCGTATTCCCGATAGGTGATGACACCACTATCGGAAACCAGTCCCGGTTCGGTACCGTGTATTTCGGCCGTCTCTGCAAGCGGACAGGGGATGTCACTCACGGGCCGTCTCCGTCAGCAAACTGCGGTCAATGGCGTCGATGCTGCGAGGCAGGTCGGCGAGCCTGATCGCACCATTCTTGATGGGGAAAGGCTCAAGATAGAGGTTGCTATCAAACCACTCGAGCGTGCCCAGACCAATCGGGACATCGATCCGGTTTAAGCACGCCGCTATGTGCGCCAGCGCGGTCAACCCTAAGGCGGATTCGAACGAGGAACTCACGACGGCGACAGCTCCCGTCTCAGCCGCGGCGCGGCTGAACTGCACGGCACGCTCGAACCCCAACAGTGTCGGTTTGAGAACCACAGCCCCCACGTGCGGTATGGCTGAGATATCATCAGGCGATATTTCCTGCAGGCTCTCATCCAACGCCACCGACATGTCGGTTTTTTCTATGAACTGACCAAGCTGCGCGATTGACGCTACCGGCTCTTCGATGAAATCAATAGCGCAGGCAGCCACCTGTGAGGCAAACGCCAACGCTTCATCGAGGCTCCAGCCGCGATTGGCGTCAAGACGAAGCAGGGCCTCATCACCGATCTCACGACGCACACTATGGACAAGCTCGATCTCCTCACTCAGTGGCAGCCGGCCGACCTTCAGCTTGAAGGCGATGAATTCCTTCGCCCTCAGCGCTTTCGCCCTGTCGATCACTTCCGAGCGCGCGCCACTCAGCAGCGCCGTAACACTCATCCGGGGGCGCGGTGCGTCCGAGATCAGTCGGCTTAGCGTAATCCTCTGCTCAGCAGCAAGGAGGTCAAGGGTTGCCGTTTCGATTGCACATCTCGTCGAAGGTGCCAGCCCGTACCAGCCGAGCCAGTCCTCGAATTGCCCCGAGAGATTCTCCAGATCGTGCGGGATGTCGCTGCCCGGTAGTTGCGAGCGCAACGTCTTCAATTGTCCCCTGACAGTATTTGCGCTCTCCCGGCTGAATCCCGGCAGCGGCGCCGCCTCGCCCAGACCGACATTGCCCCTTTCATCCCTCAATTCGAGTATGAAACCCCGGCGTTCGCTCAGCTTCTCCCGGCCAACGGTCAGGGGTTTCGTCAAGGGCAGAGCATACGAGAAAACGCTGACACCGGAGATTTTCATACTAACCACCCGATGGAGAACAGTACACTGTAGAGCAGGAGCAGCTTGCCGGTGGCTGCGAGGGCATCATTAAGGGGGGG
>JAGLXI010000273.1 GCA_023132995.1 Candidatus Zixiibacteriota bacterium
CGCCCGAACCGAACCGCCAGTGTTTTCTTGCCGGCGGCCCGGTCGCTGTCGATGTCGCGCAGGTTGTTGACCGTAAGGATGGCGACTGAAAACAGACCGGGCGCTATGGCAGCAGACAGCACTGTTGCATCCATTGCCATCGTCTGAACATAGTACGTGCCGCCGACCGCCACCGGGCCAAAGAAGATGAACACGAACAGGTCACCCAGACCGTTGTAGCCGAGCGGGAAGGGCCCGGCCGTGTAGAGAATGCCACAGGCTATGGACATAAACCCGATCAGGGCAATCGGCCAGCCGCCGCACCACACGAGATAGACACCGGCGGCGACGGCCAGGCTAAAGGCAATTGCCGTGGCGCGCTTCATCGCCTCCGGTTTGACCAGCCCGGCCTGGGTGAGACGAGTCGGCCCCAGACGGTCATGTTCGTCGACGCCGGACTTGTAGTCGAAATAGTCATTTGCGAAATTGGTGCCGACCTGGATCATGACCGCCCCGAAAAGAGCCGCCACGGCAGGGAGCCAGGCGCCGCCGCCATCGGCAAAGGCCATAGCCGTGCCGATAACCACAGGGGCAGCCGCGGCCCAGAGCGTCTTCGGGCGCGTCGCCAGCCACCAGATGTACACTGCAGAATCAGCCACGGGGGCACGCTCAATACATCAGGTCAGGGACGACGGGGGAACCTGGAGAAGTCCGGTTTTCGTTTTTCGACATAGGCGTTGCGGCCCTCCTGACCTTCCTCGCTCATGTAAAACAGCATGGTAGCGTTACCCGCCAACTCCTGCAACCCCGCCTGGCCGTCGCAGTCGGCGTTGAGCGCCGCTTTCAGGCATCGGATGGCAATGGGGGAGTTGGCCAGAATCTCGCGACACCATTTGATCGTCTCGCTTTCCAGTTGCGCCAGTGGCACGACAGCGTTCACCAGACCCATATCGAGGGCCTGCTTGGCGTCGTACTGGCGACAGAGAAACCAGATCTCTCGGGCCTTCTTCTGACCGACAATGCGCGCCATGTAGGATGCCCCGTAGCCGCCGTCGAAAGAGCCCACCCGCGGCCCCGTCTGGCCGAACACGGCGTTGTCGGCGGCTATGGTAAGGTCGCACATCAGGTGCAGGACGTGGCCCCCACCGATGGCATACCCGGCTACCATGGCGATGATCGGTTTGGGGCAGGTGCGCATCTGTCGCTGGAAATCCAGAACGTTCAGCCGGTGCACTCCCTGGTCGTCCACGTAACCGGCTTCGGCGCGAACCCCCTGATCTCCCCCGGAGCAGAACGCCTTGTCCCCCTCCCCGGTCAAAATAATGACTCCCACCCGGGGATCCTCGCGGGCGTCCGCCAAAGCCTCCGACATCTCGCTTACGGTCAGTGGCCGGAAGGCGTTGCGCACCTCCGGACGATTGATGGTGATCTTTGCCATCCCGTCAGCCTTGTGATACCTGATGTCCGAGTACTGTCCCGACTCTACCCAGTCCGCTGCTGTCATAGTTTTCCCCGTCTCTATGCGTTCAGAAAACGTTCCACACACTTTGCGTACGTTGCCGGTCTTTCAAAGTGTACGTTATGTCCGGCATCGTCGATAACCTCCATTGTCACACCCTTGCCACGAGCAACCATATCACGGCCTATCGTCTGGAACTTAGTATCCTTTCCGCCAACGATCAAGAGCAAGGGCAGGCTCAGTCGATCCAGGCGAGTCCACAGCGACGGCTGAACACCCGTGCCCATCATCCGCAAGGATAGACAGAGGCCCGATACATCGTTTTCCAGGCGTCGCTGAAGGAGAGCGTCGAATTTCTCCCGGGAGGATATCATGGAGGCAAACAGCGGCTGATCAAACCAGTCGGTCAATGAATCCTTCAAGGGCTGTGTTTCGAGGCGTCTGGCCAACTTTTCGTCGTGTGCGATTCTCGCCTTCCTCTCATCGAGCGTCTTCAGACCGGGTGAGGCCGACTCAAGGACAACGCACCGAAACCGCTGGGGATACTCCAGGGCCAGAAACAACGCCAGCCTGCCACCCATAGAGTAGCCGATAAGGTCACACCGGTCAAGCCCCAGTGTATCCATCAGACCGATCAGACCGGCTGCGCAGTTTTCCATCCGAAAGCTCTCGCCTGAGCCGGTCACCACCGTTCCGCCGTGGCCGGGAAGATCGACGGCTACCACACGACGCTCCCCGGAGAACAGGGGAACACCATCGGCGTCCACCCAGTCCGCGGAACTGCCCATGAACCCGTGAATGAGCATCATTGGGTCGCCCTCGCGCGGGCCACGTTCTGAGTAGCTAAACCGGTACATCTTCTCCCGGTACTAAAAGCGCGCCAGCGCTTTGCTTACTTGCTGCAAGATATCATTGTGCAACTTGAGGTTCTCGCTACGGTCAGTTGTGACTTCGATCAGCGTATGGCGACCTGCGGCCTGCGCCTGCCGATAACACGACGCGAACTCCGACGCAGTGCGCGGATGGTGGTAGTCGAGACCGAACATGGCGGATGCCTTCTCGAATGTCAGACCGTGCGGAGCGCCAAAGAACGGCTCGAATACGCCAGCCTGACACGCTATTGGCAGGAAAGAGAAAATGCCACCGCCATTGTTGTTGATAACCACCGCAACGACCGGTTCCGCCACCGTTTTCAGGATCGCCAGCGAGTTCAAATCGTGGAGAAGAGCCAGGTCGCCCACGAGAAGCGTGATCGGGCGGTCAAGACCAACCGCGAATCCGGCGGCAGAGGCGACGGTGCCGTCTATTCCGCTGGCCCCGCGATTACAGGCTACCGATGCCGCCGCACCGCCGGTGTCGGCGAACACGTCCATGTCTCTGACCGGCATACTGTTGGTCAGGAACAGGCCTGAGTTATCGGCAAGGTTGCGGCAAATCAACCTGGCGCAGCTGGGCTCGGTCAGGTTCTCCGTTTCGTCCAGATTCGCGCGCAATGTTTCCGCAGCCGCATTGGACGCCCTTTTCAGCGCTTCCACGAATCGCCGATCCTGTTGCGTCTCAATACCGGATACAATCGAGTCGCAGAAGGATACTAAGTCGCTTTCGAGGCGGTCTGTGATACGGTGCACGAAATCATGTCGTCGGGGATGATCGGCCACCATGATGTAACGACGGGGCGACAGTTCCGAAAGAAACGCCGGCAATCGCTTGGAGACCATCCGGTCGCCGACATGGAGCACCACCTCCGGCCTTCCGGCCCGATCAAACACTCCGCTTGAAAGAAGCAGGTCATAATACGGTATCGTGTTCGGCCCCTCGAAGCCGAGCCTGAGACCGGAGGCAACGTCGGGCAGAACCGGCCAACCGAGTTTGACGGACAACCGCTGCACCGCCACACGCTGGGTGGCGTTCTTCAGAGCTCCGACCACCAGCAGACCGGTCGAGGTTCGGTTCAATAGCGATGCTAATTCGTGCAACCGCTCGGGATCTATGATTGACTTCGGCAACGTATGTCCGGTAAACGGCTCACGTCCCTGAAGCCACCGCTCGCCAGCCTCGTCGCCGAAGAATGGGAGCGTCGGCGGGTCATCACTCAGGAAGGGTTCCCGAAACATGCAATTGATATGGACCGGCCCCGCCGGGGGGCGCATGGCCCGATAGATCGCCTGGTCTATGGTTGTCAGCACGAACTCAGGCGAAATGCTCTCATCCGGGCAGGGCATGTCAACCTGCCAGCGGACATATTTCCCAAACAGTCCCACCTGGTCGATAGCCTGGTTGGCGCCGCAATCACGAAGCTCCGGCGGGCGATCGGCCGTCAGGACAACCATCGGTACCATGTCCGCTGACGCCTCCACTATGGCCGGTAGGTAGTTGGCGGCGGCCGTACCGGAGGTACACACCAGCGCCGCCGGTCGGCCGCTGGCGCGAGCGTAGCCAAGACTGTGAAAGGCTGCTCCTCGTTCGTCGAAATGCAGCCGGGACACCGCTCGCTGGTTGGTGGCGACGGCATAGCTGAGCGGCGTGCAGCGCGATCCGGGGGAAAGGCAATAATAATCGACGCTGTTGCGTATCAATTCCTCGACAATGAGATGGCCCCATTTCAGGTTCATGCTTCCGGTTCCCACAGCCATAGCTACCCCAGTGCAGCGATAAAGTTATCCAGCTTGGTTTCGGTTTCTTCCCACTCCCTGTCCGGCGTCGAGCCGGCCACTATTCCGGCGCCGGAATACAGGTGCAGCCTGTGTGCGTCGATCAGTCCGGTGCGAATTGCCACGGCGAAATCAGCTTCATCGCGTCCTATCCATCCAACCGGCCCGGCATACCAGCCCCTGTCAAACGGCTCCAGTTGGCGAATCATCTCCATAGCCCGGGCGGTCGGGCTACCTCCCACGGCGGGTGTCGGATGCAGGGTATCAAGGATTTCATCGTCGCCGACTGAGTCGGCAAGTTCCCCCGCAAAAGTGCTTACAAGGTGCTGCACACGGGTCAGTTTCAGCAGCCTGACCGGCCGCGAAGCACCGCTCTCAAAGTCCCGGGAACGACACAGGCCAC
>JAGLXI010000274.1 GCA_023132995.1 Candidatus Zixiibacteriota bacterium
AAAGGAAGGCGATCCCGTGCTCCTGTCGCTGAGCAAAACGGGATCTCCCCAGGTCTACGACCTTACGGTTCCAGGCAAAGAGTTCAAGATGCGAGTGCCGGCAGGCAAATATGTAGTTTCAGGTTTTGTCGACAGTGACCACGACGGCAAACGAGGCAATGGCTCCATCGACCCGTTCCGTCTGGCCGAAACGCGTGCGACTTTCGCCGACACCATAGCGGTTCGGGCCAGGTTTGAAACGGCTGGAGTTGAATTCCTAATCAGGTGATTGTTATGGTTGAATTGTTAAACAGGATCCCTGTGTCAAGTGAGTTACAAACAGTGATCGGATTGTCTGCGATCGTCCTTGCGACTCTGCTGATAGCCTGGTTGGTGCGAGCAGTGCTGTTCGTTCTGGCCAGGAGACTGGCGGCGCAGACCAGGACCGATCTCGACGACCGGTTGCTTTCGGCCTGTCGGAAACCGGTCTACTACCTGGTCTACCTGATCGGGCTGGTCGCGCTTCTCAACTACCTTGAAGAGGTCTCCGCGGGCAGTGTCCCGGCCGTCTTTCGCTATGTCGATTTCGCACTCTATGCTGTCGGAGTGATCCTTGTCGCCCGCCTGATAATAGGTCTAGCAGCAGCAGCGCTGGCCTGGTACGGCGAGAACATTGCCGCGCGAACGGATACGACTGTCGACGACGAATTCGTGCCCCTGATCGACCGGGCCATCAAGGTCATTGTATATGTGTTGAGCCTGCTCATCATTCTGGACCATTTCGGCGTGGATATCAAGGGACTGGTGGCTATTCTGGGTGTGGGCTCGCTGGCGATAGCGCTGGCGGCCCAGGAGACGATCGCCAACATGATCGGCGGTTTCGTCATCATGATTGACCGGCCCTTCCGCGTAGGAGACCGGGTGCGGCTTGGCGACGGCACCATCTGCATAGTCAACCAGATCGGAATTCGCTCCAGCAAGTTCCGCACGTTCGACAACACGCTGGTAATAATACCCAACGCCGACCTGATGAAATCCACGGTGCATAATCTCACCTATCCGCACCCCCGGCTGCGCGTCCAGATTGACGTCGGTGTCGGTTACGATTCCGACATGGCCCTGGTGCGCCGGGTCATGCTGGAGGAAGCCGGTCTCCACCCAATAGTGATTGACGACCCCGAGCCGAGTTTTTACTTTCTCGAATTCGGCGACAGCAGCCTCAATGTTTCCATGCGGTGCTGGGTAGCCGACGTGTCACAACAGTTTCAAGCCGCCTCCGAACTGCGCGAGCAGGTGCTGAGCCGTTTTCGCACTGAGGGAATCGAGATACCTTTTCCGCAGCGTGTTATCACTATGGTTCCGGACTCCGAGAAGCAGACGCCAGCACCGAGCGCACCGACATCATCGGCGGCGATTCCCACAAGCGGCGGGTGCGACTTCCCCGACTCCGCAGATGAAGGGGACTGAAGGCGGGCCAACGCATGACTGAGCGGTCTGCGGCCCACGGAACAGGTTTTTCAAAAGGCCCAGTCGTTCGGGTATCCGTGTATTGGGTGGCTGTCTCAAACTTTGTTTGGGGCGGATTGTCTGCGTGATTCATGGCCAAACAAGTTTGACCATGCCACCAAGCCGCCAAGGGCTGGCCGTTTCTGCCACCCCCATAAGTGCACACAAAAAAGCGGAGCCCGCTACAGGCTCCGCTTCATCAGTCTTGTCCGTGCGTCCCTATTGGGGACCCCATACATTCATGGCTACACGCCGGTTCTTTGACGCCGCCTGGTGCTCATCAGGCAGCGCGACCGGCTTCTCCTCACCATAGGAGAGTACGAACATCCGATAGAGCGACATACCGAACCGGTCGGCCAGGAATCTCTTGGCTGAACTGGCTCGCTTTTCGCCCAACATGAGGTTGTACTTGGCCGCGCCGGTACGATCCGAGTGGCCGGTAATTTCGATCAGCGAACTCGGATTCTGCTCCATAACCTCGCCCGCCTCAGTGAGGATACCCTCGGCCGTCGGAGTTATTTCCCAACTGTCGAAATCGAACTTGATTTCGCCCGACCAGATAATCTGGTAGTTCTCAAAACCAGAGGCCTCGCTGAGTTCCATCGTTTTGCTCGACAGCTCTGCGGCCAGCGTCCGGAGTTTCGAGATCTCTCCGGCATTGCTGTCCGTCTTGTCGTTCAGTGATGATATCTGGGAGTTCAGCTTACTCTCAGACAACTGGATCTGTTCGTCGACATATCCCTTCTTGGCGCCGCATCCTGCCAGCAACAGGGCCAGCACGGCCAGGGACAGCATAGTGTTTCTCATCACTACAGCTTCCTTTCTATAGCGTTGTTTTTCTGATATTCCTGTTCACCGGCTGCAAACGTAACACATGAGAACCTGAGCGCAACAAAAAAAATACGCGTTCCTACTGCTTGATGGCCCCCGCCGTCACACCCGATACAATCTGCCTCTGCATGACGATAAACAGGATCAGAACGGGGATTACGGCAATCGACGACCCCGCCATGAGATGTTGCCAGTCGACTGCCTGATGACCCTGCAGCAGAGCCAGCGCCACCGGCAGTGTGCGCAGTTCATCACTTGTAGTCAGGATATATGGAAATAGGAAGGAGTTCCAGTTGGTGAAAAAGACCTGGATAGCCAGCACCGCCAGGGCCGGGCGGCACAGCGGCATGACGACAGCAAGCAGGATGCGCAACTCCCCGGCGCCGTCCATGCGGGCAGCTTCCTCCATCGCCGGCGGAATCGACTCCACATACTGTTTGACCAGGAATATCCCGATTGGGTTGACCAGAAACGGCAGGATCAGCGCCCAGTAGGTGTCGTAGAGACCGGCCTTGAGCATCAGCACGTAGAACGGGATAATTACTATGTGAGCCGGTATCATCAGGACGACGATGACGCTGACGAAAAGCAACCTGTTTGCGATATGCCGAAAACGAGCCAGCGTGTATCCGGTCATAAAGCAGAAGAGGATGTTCCCTAAGGTCACGGAGGCCCCCACGAGCACTGAGTTCAGCAGCGCCCGCCCGAGATTCCCAGCCCCAAGGAGATCGACGTAATTCCCAAAAGTAACGCTCCCGCTGAGCAGCCGCCCCATTCCGATACTGCTGCCGACATCCATGAGCGAAACCCGGAACATCCACAACAGCGGAAACACCATGACCAGGAGGATCAGCGTCAACCCGAGATACCTGACGCCGGAGCGGACTTTGCCTTCAGGTCCTACCACAATGCTTCCCTCCGTCTGAGCAGGGCGAACTGGACGGCCGAGAAAACGGCAATAATGATAAAGAGGACATAAGCAGCAGCCGAGGCATACCCGAAACGGAAGTGAGTGGCCAGCCCCTCGTTGTATATGAAGTAGACCGCGGTGGCGGTGTCGAATTTACCTTTGGTCATCACGAATATCTCGACAAACACCTGGAATGACTTGATGGAGTTGATGACCACGATGAAAAGGGCCACCGGCCGCAGCAGGGGAAGAGTGATTGTGCCGAACTGCCGCAGCTTCCCCGCACCGGCGATCTCCGCCGCTTCATATAGCTCGTCCGGTATCGCTTTCAGTCCGGCGAGAAAGATAAGCATGTAGTAGCCGACCGACATCCAGACATCCATGGCCATAATCGAGTACAGCGCCGTGCCCTGATCGTAGAGGAAACCGTACTCGGGAGGGGAGAGGCCGACCAGTTCGGCCAGCATGGCGACATACCCGCCGCGCTGATAGAGATTGGTGAAAATCAACGCTATAACCACCATTGATGTCACCGACGGCAGGAAGAAACCAGCGCGGAAAATGCCCCGACCCTTGAACCCCCGGCTGACGAGCAGGGCCAGACCCAGTGCGACAACAGTGGTGACGGGGATGGTGCCGATAACGAACACGAACGTGTTCTTCAGGGCCGCCCCGAAATCGGGATCAAGGAAAAGCTCACGGTAGTTCGACCAACCCACCCACTGGTAGTCCGCGACCAGAAGGCGGTAGTCGGTGAACCCCATCACGAAGGAATAGACCAGCGGGAAAAGCCAGAACAGAATCAGTGTCGCTCCCCAGGGGAGAGCCAGCACCAATGCCGTTGATTTCGGCGAGTTCATCTGCGCCTTAATTTGTCGATCTTGATACGCGCTTTCATCAGCGGCTCGGCTATCAGTCCTGAACCGAACAAGGCATCCTCAACAGCTTCCTCTATGGCCGTTTCCATCTCGACCCAGTTCGGATCAACCGGCGGATGTTTGGCCATGGCGATCTGCTTGATGAACGTCTGAAGATGAGCATTAGACCGGAAGTACTCGTCCTCCTGAGCGGTTTTGCTTGATGGGTTCGCCGAGCGGCTGGCCTTACAGAACCTGACCTGGTTCTCGGGAGAGGTAATGAACTCTATCAGTTTCGCGGCCGCCGCTTTGTGCGTGGATGCCTCTGTCACGGCCAGAAACTCACCACCCAGAAAAGAGCGCCCCGGAAACCTCGGGCCGGGCATCAGGGTGGAGACCAGGTTAATCTCGCGCTTTTCGAGTTCTATCCTTTTGAGCAGCCAGTCACCGGAGAGAATGAAACCGATTTTGCCGTCGAGAAAGGCATCCTCGATCCCGCGCTGGGTGGCAACGTATCCGCAGGAATCGTGCAGTTCCTTGTAAAGCAGCAAGGCGTCGGCAGCCTTCTTCGAAGACAGCACACAATACTTGTCGTCATCGGTGAAAAGCTGTGCGCCGGTAGTCCAGAAGAAGGGCAGGAATTTCTTATACAGGCGATGTTTCTCGGCAGTGTTGGAACCCCAGCCGTAGATGTTCCTGCCAAGGTTACCGATCTTGAACGCCGCTTCCTTGAACTCTTGCTGGTCGGCAGGCACGAAGTCTTCTTCATATCCCGCCTTTGTCAGCAGGTCACGGTTGGCGAAGAGTACTCGCGTACCAAGTATCCAGGGGCGGGCATAGACCTTTCCCTGATAGGTGGCCATGCTCCAGCCACGGAAATCGGCGCTGTCTTTAAGCGCGTCCGCCGTCGTCTCCGCTAAGTGTCCGTGCACCGCAAACTGGGCGATCCAGTCCGAGCCCAGTTCCAACACATCGGGAGCTTTCCCGGATGCGAAGGAAATGACGATTTTCTCGTGGCCATTGGCCCAGGTGAGGTCGGTGAGTTTTACCTCGATGTCAGGATTGGCCTGCTCGAACTCATTGACCATGGCCTGTATAGTCGGCTTGACGCCGGGATCTGTCCAGAATTGCCACCACTCGATGGTCTCGGATGCCTGCACGCTTGCGCCAAAGAGCCAGTACAGCAGGACCGTCAGTAAGCATCGTTTATTCATTTCCACCCTTTCCGGATTCCATAATCAATCAGGGCTTTACAATAGGCGATGCGACTTTTGCGGTCAATCAAAAAATGTTTTTGTTGATGGTGCCCTGTAGTATCACTTTTTCTGCGGCATGTCAGGTTTCTCGCTTCTGGTAATCGCCGCAACCGATCCCGCCTGGTTTGATGTCGACAAGCTGCCCGTGCTGATAGCAGCCATAGTATCGATAATTGTCATCTTTTACGCCACTTTCCATCGCTCCCGCCGGGGGAAGTTCCAGGTGCGGGAAATCGCCGGACTGAAAGCGGTGGAGGACGCCATCGGCCGCTGTACCGAGATGGCCCGACCGCTGCTGTTCACACCCGGATGGGGCGGAGATATTCAGCGCCCGACGACAATCGCATCCATGAACATCCTGGCCCACGTTGCGGAGAAAACCGCTCAGTATGACTGCCGGCTGGTTTACCCCACCCACGACCCGGTCATTATGGCGGTAGCGCAGGAGGTGACGCGCGAAGCATACGCACGGGCCGGATGCGCCGACCGCTATCGCCAGGACGACATATCCTACGTCACATCGTCCCAATTCGGTTATGCGGCGGCAGTCGACGGCCAGATCAGCCGCCTGAAGCCGGCCTCGGTGTTTCTGCTGGGGACATTCGAGGCGGAGTCGTTGATACTGGCTGAGACCGGCAATAGCATCGGCGCTATCCAGATAGCGGGAACCGATTCCACCATCCAGCTTTCGTTCTTTATTGTCGCTTGCGACTACACCCTCATCGGGGAGGAACTTTTCGTGGCCTCGGGTTACTTGTCCGGAGATGATTCCATCTTGGCGTCGGTGCGGGCACAGGACATGCTCAAGGTGCTGATTGGGCTTCTTCTGGTGGTGGCCGTTGTCTGGAATACGATCTGTGAGCTAACCGGTGCCGCCGAACAATCCTGGTGGAGTTTCTGATGAACCGCAGGGTAGCCCTGGTGATCTGTTTCGGATTCGGGGTGGTCATGTTCGCCCAGTATTTCTCGAAACACCCCCTGGCGCGAGGGGTCAACCAGGCAGTGCTGGAATACTGGCAAATTATATTTGCTTTTGCGCTGCTGCTTGGCGTGGTAAGCTTCTTTCAGAATAACATCAAACAGATCGGGCACGGCAGCGACCGTCCCTATCGCACCGTTTCGCTCGTCGGCCTTTTGGCGATGCCGGTTGCGGCCGTGATCGGTGGCATCGGGGCCGGCAGTCCGTTTCTGTGGATCTTCGAGAATGTCCAGGCGCCAATGCAGTCCACCGTCTTCGCGCTGTTGGCTTTCTTTGTCGCCTCGGCGTCCTTTCGCGGCTTCCGGGCGCGGTCGGTTCCGGCGGCGATACTGCTCGGAGCGGCCATACTCATTCTCCTGAGCCGCAGCGCTATCGGCGGACCGCTTTCCGGCTGGCTGCCGGACACCGCCGACTGGATACGTCACCATCCCTCGATGGCCGCAAGGAGGGCGATATTGATAGGGATAGGCCTGGGTTCACTCACGACTTCGCTGCGGGTGATTGTGGGAATCGAGCGCACGTGGCTGGGAGGAAAAAAGTGAACCGCGTTGTCTCGCGCCACTGGATTTTTCTCGGTCTGTTCGTTCTTGTCGCTCTGACGATGGGTTCCGGCATCAGGTTGGACACTCCCGTATCTGATCGAACAGCGGAACTCTATAATTTTATTGAATCGCTCCCGGAAGGCTCGATGCTGCTTGTCTCGTTCGACCACGAGGCCTCTTCACTTCCGGAAATCAGACCTATCGGTCAGGCCCTGCTGCGGCATGCCTTCCGCAAAAATCATCGGCTGATCGGAATGGCGCTGTTGGCCGAGGGAACCGCTATCGGCTACCGTCTCATGCAGCAGGCTGCCGCAGAGTATGGCAAGGAATATGGAAAAGACTACGCCTACTTGGGATTCAAGCCTCAGTATATCGCTGCCATTTTGTCCATGGGCGAGTCGATCCCGGCTACCTTTCCGGAGGATTACCTGGGTCGGCCCTACGAAAGCCTGGAGGTTCTCGACGGGGTCGCCACGTATGCCGACGTAGCCGCGGTTCTGTCTATAGCCGACGGCTCGCTCACTACCCACTGGATGGAATACGGCCGGGCTCGCTACGGCGTAAGAATCGTGTCCGGTGTGACGGCGGCCATGGTGACCACGTACGATCCTTATCTGGCGTCGGGCCAGATGCATGCCATGATGGGTGGTCTGCGCGGTGCGGCCGAATACGAGGATCTTATCGCATGCCCCGGCGGAGGGAAACGGGGGATGCTGGCCCAGACTGCCACACACCTGTACGTGATCGTTCTCATAGGGCTGGGCAACCTGTCTTATTTTCTGGCGCGACGAAAAAAGGAAAAGCGCTGATGGATGTCGGGACTGCCATTGCCGGTGTTCTGACGCTGGCCGTTCTTTCGTTTCTGTATCGGGATAACCCGGTTTACAAGATGGCTGAGTCCCTTCTCATCGGCGTTTCCATCGGGTACACGCTGGTTGTTATTTGGTCGTCCACGTTGGTTGACTTGCTGTTCAGGCCGCTCTTTCTCGACGGAATGCTGCCGTTGATTATACCCCTTGTTTTGGGTCTTCTGATGTTCGGTCGTTTCCATCGCGCAACCTCGTCGCTATCGCGGCTGCCGATTGCGGTGATGATCGGTTCCGGCGCCGGAGTGGCCATACCGGCGATGCTGGACGCGAGAATACTGAAGCAATTGTCGGCGACCGTGATGCCGGTGCTAACGGCAAGTGGGATTCCCGACCTGTCCGCGATTGTCATAATCGGCGGCGTGGTGACGACTCTGTGCTATTTCTATTTCAGCCGTGAGCACAAGGGAGCGCTGGGATCGGCCGCCACTGTCGGCACCTGGTTTCTCATGGTATTTTTCGGTACCACCTTCGGATACACGGTAATGTCGCGGATGTCCACGTTTATCGGGCGCATGGAGTTCCTGCTGACCGAGTTCCTGCACATCGCGAACTAAGCACCGGTGAAATGCCCACAGTGCATAATGAACATCAACGTCGCCACGAAATCTGAAACTGCGTGAGCAGCGCCTCGTAAAGCTCGTAAATGACAGCGATGGAATCAAAAGCGGACAATACGGGAAACACCGCCGGCCATGGCGCGATGGATATCAGGGTCGGTACTTCGGGCTACAGCTTTGCGGATTGGCGCGGCCCGTTCTATCCCGAGCGAATCGACAAGGGGAAAATGCTCGACCACTATGTTCGGTATTTCCGCACCGTGGAGATCAACTCCACTTACTACGGTATCCCACACCCGGCTGTGATGGCCAACATCGCCCGGAAAACTCCAGCAGGTTTTGATTTCATGGTCAAAGTGCCCCAGTCCTTTACTCATCGCCGGACCGACCTGGAAAAGGACCTCAGTCTCTACCGGGATGCCCTGGAACCGATTGTGGAGTCGGGCAAGTTAGCGGGCTTGCTGGCGCAGTTTCCTTACTCCTTTAAGTTCAGCAGGGACGGGCTGGATTACCTGTCCATCTGCCGGGAAGCCCTGTCGCCGCATCGGCTGTTTGTCGAGTTCAGGCATGATGGCTGGGTCAATCGCGAGATGTACAACCATCTTAAGTCTGAGGGCATCGGTTATGTTTGTGTCGACGAACCGCCGCTGCACGGTCTGCTCAAGCCGGACTGCTTCGCCACTACCGATACAGCCTATATACGCCTGCACGGCCGCAACTCCGAGCAATGGTGGGACGGGGGCGCTCTGCGCTACGACTACAGCTACTCGCAGGAAGAACTGCGCGAGTGGAAGCAGAAGATTGAGAAACTCAGGGCAAAGATCAACTCTGCGTACGTTTTTTTCAACAATTGCCATTTGGGTCAGGCGGCCGGCAACGCTCTCGATTTTATGAACCTCCCCAGCGATTGAATCCATACGCCGGTAGTTTTTGGTTGACGAGAGCCACAAAGCGAGGTATCAACGCCAGGTATGTTTCTGAAACTGGACAGTATTTGCAAAACGTACGACGACAAAGTCGCTGTGGACAACCTGTCGCTTGAGGTGCCGCAGGGAGTTCTGTATGGTATCATCGGCCCCAACGGCGCCGGCAAGACGACGACCATACGCATGATCATGGATATCACCGCGCCCGACTCCGGGAAGGTGCTTATTGACGGCAAACGTCTGGACAGACACTTCCGTAATCGCGTGGGCTATCTCCCGGAAGAGCGGGGCCTTTACAGAAAGATGACTCTTCTGGAAATCATGTTGTACATGGCCGAACTTAAGGGATGTCCTGCCCGCAACGTCAAGAAAAACTGCGACAAGTGGCTTAAGCGCATGGACCTTCTGGAGTACAAAGACAAGAAGGTCGAGGAACTCTCCAAGGGGATGCAGCAGAAACTTCAGTTCATCACGACCATCCTGCATGATCCTGACCTGATTATCCTCGACGAGCTCTTTTCCGGCCTCGATCCACTGAACATTGAGCTTATCAAAGATATCCTGCTGGAACTCAAACGGGCCGGCAAGACCATCCTGTTTTCAACCCACGTCATGGAACAGGCCGAAAAGTTGTGTGATCATATCTGCATGATATCCCGGGGCCGTAAAGTAATCGACGGCAGCATGGCTGAGGTCAAGAGCCGGTTCGGGAAGAACTCCATCCAACTGGAGGTTGTCGGCGACGGCGGGTTTGTCTCATCCCTGGCCGGGATCAAGAAGGTCACCGATTTCAACAACTACCTTGAGCTGGAACTCGAACAAAACGCCGACACCGACGCCATATTGAAGTCCGTGGCGCAGAGAGTTTCGGTGCGTCGCTTTGCCTTGGTGGAACCGTCACTGTACAGCATCTTCATTGACATGGCCGGCGGCGAACCGCCTGATCCCGGCAGCGCGGGGGAGGTGGCCGATGTCTAAGTTCTTCGTGGTATTCAAGCGGGAATACGCACAGGTGGTGAAGAAGAAGTCCTTCCTCGTGGGGATATTCCTTACCCCGGCGTTGATGGCCGCCTTCGTGATGCTGCCGGCCTTCCTTGCCCGACAGAAGGCGTCCGAGACGGAACATCTGGCCGTCATCGATCAATCCGGTAGCGGGATTGGAGCCGCTTTCGCGAAGGCGCTTGAGCGCTACTTCATCGATGACGAAGAGACCGTCCCGTACTATGCGGTCGACAGGATCATCGAACTCGACCGAGCCGACTCGTCGGGCCGCGCTGCCGTTGAAGATTCCCTGCGTCTGCTTATCAACGACAAGGAGTTGAAGTATTTCCTTGTTGTAGGGGAGGACGCCTCGGGAGGCGAGGCCGACCTCTACCTGGTCACCAACTCGGACAACTTTCGGTCAATCAGCTGGTTTGAACAAAGGTTGTCCGATCTGCTCTCGGCAAGGCGCTTAGAGAAATCGAACGTCAACCTGTCGATCGACTCGGTCCTCAGCCTGACCCAGCCGATCGACCTGACCATACAGGATGCCAAGGGAGAATCAATCCCGTTTATGGTCAAGTATTTCAGCGCCCTTGTCTTTGTGGGCATCATGTTCGGTATGATGATTGGCTACGGCCAGCTTGTCATGCGATCCGTCATTGAAGAGAAGAACTCGCGCATCATGGAGGTATTGATCTCGTCGGTCAGCCCTTTCCAGTTGATGTTGGGGAAGATCATAGGGCTGGGCGCGGCGACACTCACCCAAGTCGCAATCTGGTTCGCGCTGGGGGCGGTTATGTTTGTAATGAGGAGTGCTGTGAGTGTTGACCCCTCTATCGACCGCATCGTTTTCGACCCGGTCATCATCGTGTTTTTCATACTGTTTCTGGTATCGGGTTACCTGTTGTTTTCGACGCTGTTTGCCCTGGTTGGTTCGATCGTCAACACCGAAAAGGAAGCGCAGAACTTCGTAGCACCGATCACGATACTGATGGTCCTGCCCTTCCTGCTGGGCATAGCGGTAGTGCAGGAGCCGAACTCAACGCTGGCTGTGGCGCTGTCCTTGTTTCCTTTCACGGCGCCGACCATGATGATGATGCGGGTGGTGTTTATCGCGCCGACCGTGGCCGAGCATTCCCTGTTCTCCGGTATTGCCGCTGAGGCGACCCTGAGTTTCCTTATTGTGGTGGCTGCGGTAGCCGGCATGATCTGGCTCACCAGCAGGATATTTCGCGTCGGCATTCTGATGTACGGCAAGCGGCCGACTTTGCCCGAGATCATCAAATGGGTTAAATACTAAGCGAAGAGGTGTCGATCTGATGGGTATGAGGACATACGGCTTCTTTGGCAAAACGGGCTTTCTGTTAGGCGTGATTCTTTTCTTTTTCGCGGCCACCGTTTGTTTTCTCGAACCAACCAATGATCATACCGAAGCCACTCTGAACACCGGCTACCATTTCGATTTCGACCAGGTGAGCAAAGGCCCCCATCTGAATCTGAAGAGCGCCATACTCGTCAATTACGACAACGGCGAAGTCCTGTACGCCAGGAACGCCGACCGGGTACGCCCGGTGGCTTCCATAAGCAAGCTGGTCACGGCCATGGTAGTACTCGATAAGGGGGTTGATCTGAGCCGTACCGAGATCATCAAGCGCGACGACGCACGCCGTTCGTCACGCTCGCGACTTCGGGTGGGCAGCAAGTTGAGTTTGCATGATCTGCTTCACGCCGCTCTGATCAGTTCCGACAATCGGGCTGCCCGTGCCCTGGCACGCGCCACCTGTGGTTCGATTGACGCCTTTGTGCGCGAAATGAACAACAAGGCCGAGCAAATGGGTCTTGAACATACCGTCTTCCATGAACCGACCGGCCTGGATACGCGCAACGTATCCACCGCTCACGAGGTGGCCAGGATTCTTCACCATGCCTACGAATACGATACCATCGCCAGGATCACCTCACTAAAAACACATCGGGTGAGACTGCTAAACAAGAAGAACAGCTACGTCAAAATGTCCAACACCAATCGTCTGCTCTGGTCGCGTTACCGGGTCCTGGTCGGCAAAACCGGCTATATTCGTGCGGCTGACTATTGTCTGACCGCCCTAGTCAGGAACAGTAAAGGGGAGAGGCTCACGCTTGTTACTCTCGGTGTTCCGGGCGACAAACTTCGCTTTAAGGAGTCCCGGCGCCTGCTGGACTGGGGCTTTCGGAAGGTCTCGTAATTATTGGTTGGCAATTCCATCGACGCCGGCTATACTGTCTGACTAATGACTTCCGACGATTCCATACTGGTTGTTGGCGCGGGCTTTGTCGGTCTTTCGACAGCCGCCTTTCTTGCCGACGGGGGCCGCAGGGTTACGGTAGTCGAAAAGAACCCGCTTACCGTTGAATCCCTCAGACAGGGGAAACTCCACTTCCATGAACCAACACTCGCCCGTG
>JAGLXI010000275.1 GCA_023132995.1 Candidatus Zixiibacteriota bacterium
ATTCCGGGTCAGGCCCGGAATGACAGAGGGGGGGGATGACAGAGGGGGTGAGCGGTGGCGCGCGAAGCGGAAATGACAGGCTTGCCTGCGGTCGCCCCACGGGGATCAAGGCCAGAACTCATCCCCACCATGAATGGTGGGCCACCCAGCGGTCGCAGGCAAGCCAAATTTATGATACCCCGGTCAACTGAAATACAGTATATTGACTCCCGATGAGCTATCTCGTTCTCGCACGCAAATACCGGCCGCAGCGATTTGAAGATATTGTCGCTCAGGAGCATGTTACCCGCACGCTGCAGAACGCCGTGAAAAACGACAGGATCGCGTCGGGATACCTCTTCTGCGGTCCGCGCGGCACGGGCAAAACGACTACCGCCCGGGTCCTGGCCAAGGCGCTCAACTGCATCAATGGCCCTACCCCTGATCCCTGCGGCGAATGTTCGGCCTGCAAGGAGATAGCAGCCGGGGCGTCGCTGGACGTTCTGGAGATCGACGCCGCCTCCAACACCGGCGTGGACGACATCCGCACCCTTCGGGAAAATGTCCGCTACCTGCCGACATCGGGCAAGAAGCGCATTTATATAATCGACGAGGTGCACCGTCTCTCGGGAGCGGCTTTTGACGCTCTTCTCAAGACGCTCGAAGAGCCGCCGTCACACGTTGTCTTCATGTTTGCCACCACGGAGCCTTTGAAGGTGCCGGAGACCATCCTGTCACGTACACAGCGGTTCGATTTCAAGCGGGTACCGACCGCTGCGCTGGTGTCCCACTTGGCATCTATTGCCGGACGGGAAAGCCTTGATGTCGAGGAGCCGGTGCTCAATCTCCTGGCGCGAAAAGCGGATGGTTCCGTTCGCGACAGCCTTTCCCTGCTGGACCAGGTGGCCGCCTTTGCCGGACAGAAGATTACCGAAGCGGAAGTGGTGGCGGCGTTGGGCCTGGTGGCTCGCGAGGCACTGTTTGAGTTCACAGGCGGTATCGCCACGCACGACAGCAAGGCGGTGTTGAAACTCGTCAAGGAGGTAGTCGACGCCGGTGTGGATATCGCTGATTTTGTGGCGGAGTTGCTGGAACACCTGCGCATCCTTCTGGTTTTGGCCACCGATAAAGCCGCCGGCGACCTGCTCGATATCACTCCCGAGGATCTGGCTGAGTACACGCGGCAGGCGGAGGATTTCTCGGTCGGTGATCTGCTTCGATTGATGCAAATCGGCGCCGGGATCAACAGCGATTTGAGAAGTGGCCTCGACGAACGGCTGGTTCTTGAGGTCGCCGCCGTGAAAATGGCCGAGATGGAAGCTACCGTTCGCTTCGAGGACGTTCTCGAACGCCTAAGGCAAATCCAGCCGGGCGAGGCGGGCGCTGCGGCCAATCTTTTCGGCCAGGTCGAAAAAAAAAATCATAATCCCGCCCGAGCTACGGTAGGTGTGGAATCTGCCGTGAGAAATGATACTTCCCAGCATGAGCCTTCGCGCAGCCTGACGTTTTCCTCTCGAGCGGTGAACGCAGCCACTGTCCGCGCAGGCTGGCCCCGATTTCTGAACCTGCTGAAACAGAAAAGCGCCATGCTGTCTTCGAACCTCGCCATGGCCGAAATACGAAACGTGGAAAAGAACCGAATATCGGCTGTCTTTGGAGCTTCCGGTACGATAGCAAGGCAGGTGGTCGAAAAACCGGCCTCCCTGGAGATGATAACGGGATGTCTCAGAGAGCATTTCGGAGCAAATCTTGGTATAAGGTTCGATATCGATCCACACAAGGAGACCGAAGCTTCCGAGCCGGGCGCCCGGTCGGCCGCAAGGGTGGATGTGTCAAAGATAGCCGAGGACTCGCCCCGTATAAGGATGCTCCTGGAAAAGGTCAACGGCGAGATCATTGGAGTCAAAAAAAAGAAGTGACGATGACTTTCAAATACAGGTAGGAGACGGCAATGGGTAAGGGCGGAATCGGAAACATGATGAAACAGGTTCAGCAAATGCAGGCCAAGATGGACAAGATACAGGCTGAACTTGAGAAGACGGAAGTTGAAGGCTCTTCCGGAGGCGGCATGATCAAGGTGGTCGCCAACGGTAAGCAGGAGATACTCTCGGTTACAATCGACCCGGAAGTCGTCGACAAGGACGAGATCGAAATGCTGCAGGATCTGATTGTCGCTGCCATCAGCCAGGCCAGGCAGAAAGCTCAGGAACTCCAGACGGATAAGATGGGCGAGTTGACCGGCGGTTTGAATATCCCGGGACTGAACCTCCCCTTTTGAGGGCAACTGCGTATGTTTAAGTCGGCGGGATCGGTCGAGCGACTGGCCAACAGGCTGGCCCGTATGCCGGGTGTGGGGCGGAAGTCCGCCGCCAGATTGGCATTCCACATTCTCAAACTGTCCAAGGAAGAGGCCTACGAGCTGGCGGATATCATCAGGGAAGTAAAGGAGAAGGTCGGCCTCTGCTCACAGTGCTTTAATATCTCCGAAACGGACCCATGCCATACCTGCCGCGACCCCAACCGGAGCAGAAACATTATCTGCGTGGTCGAAGAGACCTCCGACGCAGCAGCGCTCGACAAGGTGGAAGGATACAGCGGGCTTTTCCATATCCTGGGCGGTCGCCTTTCCCCCCTGGACGGGATCGGGCCGGATGATCTCAGGATCAGAGAGTTGCTGACGCGGATCAGAGAAGGGGTGGAAGAAGTCATTATCGCCACCAATCCAAATGTGGAAGGTGAAGCCACGGCAATCTATCTTGCCGGGCTACTCAAGCCTTTAGGTGTCAAAGTTACCCGCATTGCACGCGGATTGCCGGTAGGCTCCGATCTCGAATTCGCCGACTCAGCCACACTCAGCCGGGCGCTTCAAGGACGACAGGAGTTCTGAGAAAAATTCTGATGCTAAGCGACAGCCAAATCAAAAAGGCGCTGTACCTTCATGTCGGCGTGATAGTGGCCTTTGTCGTGGGGCGGCTCTGGGGAGGAGACCTTTTCCACAACAGCTGGTCGTTTATTCACTGGCAGCACCAGCCGGTCTGGTACAGCATCCTGTGGTTGGGTTTGTTGGTAGCGCTGACGCCGGTGCTGGCCATGTATCTGGACAGGATAGCGCGCCTGCTTACTACAAGACTGGCCATAGTCATCGCGGCGGCCGTTCTGCTTCTCCTGCTGATTCTGTTTCAGTTCGACTCGATAGTCTATGGTGGCGGCAACCTTCGCGTGGCGCAGATTTCTCAGGCTCCGAAGATAATCCTCCGCTGGTTCGAATATGGCATCGTGATGCTGGTCTCATGGGTGTACTATGCCTTCAGCTTCTTTGACTGGCATGACGTGGCGGCAACCTCAGGCAACATCGCCGGAACCTATGCCTGGAAAACGTTCGCGTTTATTTGCTCGCTGGCTTCGCTCGTCGGTTCCATCAAACTGGCCCGGGAATTGACCGGGGACTCGGCGCGCCGCTTTCTCATGTTCGTAATCCTGTTCTTCGGTCCCCAGTCTCTGCTCTATTTCGGTTTCGTGGGTGTTGAGCCGGTCGTAGTTGCAATCACGATCTGGTTTTCGCTCCTGGTCGTAAGGTTGAATCGCGAGTTCAGCACCAATCGCCTGTTAGCGCTCTGGCTCGT
Organism: Candidatus Zixiibacteriota bacterium; assembly: GCA_023132995.1. Taxonomy (GTDB): domain Bacteria; phylum Zixibacteria; class MSB-5A5; order GN15; family FEB-12; genus JAJRTA01. Next base: position 3,603 of record JAGLXI010000275.1, read on the forward strand.
GGTCATGGCGGGGGGCTTCTTGCACTTCTGGCTGTTCTATCTCATCCCGGCGACCGTGTTCGTGGCGCTGCGGCAGACTTTCAGGCAAGGTTACAAACGTGCACACCTGCCCCTTGCCGCCGGGCTTCTCACGTATGTCGTATTGCTCGTTCTTGTGTATCTCCGGGGACTTCACGATCTCGAGTTTTCAGGACACCTGCTCTTCCTGTCCGGCAAGAGCCCGTTTGGTGACTATGCTCTGTTCTCAGCGCGCCACATAGGGGACATCCTGCAAGTGTTTTTCTTAGCCTTTCCAGCGCTGGTGGTCGTCAAGTATCTCTTCTTTGGAAAGCTAAGAACACTGCCCACCGACGACAATATCGTAACGGCCGGCCTCATGGTTCTGGCGGGGAACACGGTCCTGGTCATTCTGAATCCCGTTCACGGCATTATTCTGGATCTACCGCGGTTGGTGGCGTATCTCACACCCCTTGCATTCCTCCTGGCGCTACTTACAAGAGATGTAAAAACCGACAATCCGAATGGCCGGCGCCTGTTGGCCTTCCTCGCGGCTACGTCGCTACTTGTGCCGTTGAGCTACCTGCCTGTGTACCTGAAGATCAATCACGCCGACACCTACGCCGCCGAGTATTTCGACAAGCACGAGTTCTATTACCGGGACGGCTGTCTTGCCTTCCGGGACGCATACTTCTACAAACACGTTGCCAGCGGCCGGGATGACGAGCTGCCTCTTGATCTGGAGCAAATCAAGTACGGCGATTTCGACAGCGCCGACCCGACCAAGAGCGATCTTGAGAAAGCCAACGCCTGGGAATGGAAGCTGCCGACCAAGGCGCCCGACTATCTGAATTTCCGCGGGGCCGACGATCTGATTTCGGCCGGCCGTCTCCAGGAGGCGCTGGAATTGCTCAATCATATGAAAGCCCAGAATCCGTACCGGTCGGATGTGCGGACTCTCCTTTCCAGCCTGCTGATACGCATGGAACGCTTTGATATGGCCAGGATCGCGATTGACTCCGCGTTGATGCTTGATCCGTACCGCAAAGAGAACTTGAGAAATGACTACATCTGCTACCGCGACACAAGAGACTACTACAGAGCCATCAAAGCGGCCAACCGTGCCGCCGAGTACTTTCCGGGAGACGACCTGATTACCTCCGATATCATGATAATCCACCATCGCAGCGGCAATCGCCAGGCAGCCGAATCAATGGCCCGCTCTCTTTTGGAAGCAGACTCCAGCCTGCCGTATCCGTACTTGATCTTAGGATTTACCGCGGAAGCTCGCGGAAGTGACGAGTTGGCTATCATGCGCTACGAGAAGTTCGTCTCGCTGGCTCCGGAATATGCCGAAACCCCGCAGATCAGAAAGCGGTTGAACGACTTGGTGCTCAAGCGTATGGAGAAGTAGTGACGCGTCGATCGCGTCCGTGACTACTCTGTGCCCGGCCCCACTTCGGACAACCTGGCGTCATCCGACTCCGGCTCGTGGAGTTTGTCAAGCTGACCGGTCATCCCGACCACTACCTCCCTGGCCCTGCTGACACTGGACGACAGCGAACGCAGAGAGCCCTCGATCCTGTCGTGTTGTCGAGTCAGGTTCACCAAGGCCTCGGACAAGGCATTCAGCCCCCCTGCCAGCCGCTGGCTGTCGGCAGCTAACCCTGCCTGGACATAGGCCGCTGAAAGCGACGACAGAAAGGCGTACAGGTGCCCGGGCGAACTGGGGATAACGCGCTTAGACAGGGCATACTCCAGCCCGTCGGTAACATTCTCCGATACGAACCGATAGTAAACAGCCTCGGAAGGAATGTACATCAGGGCGATCTCGGTCGTGTTCTCGCCCGGTTTCAGGTATTTGGCATGGATCGTGTCGACGTGCTTGCGAAGCACCTGCACGAACTCCTTGTGAGCGTTCTTTGCTTGGGGAGTCTCATGCAGACGCTGGAAAGTCTGAAGAGGAAATTTGGAGTCTATCGGTAGCAGTCGGCCAGCCAGCTTGACAACGGCATCGACCCGCTGGCCGTTGGCAAACCGGTACTGGGTCTCGAACAGACTTCTGGGCAGGATCTGCCCGAGCAGGTTTTCCAGCAGGAGTTCCCCCAACTCTCCCCGAAGCTGCGGCGGCTTCAAGAGATCCGACAGCGATTGGATATTGTTGCCGACTACCTCGATATTCCTGGCCTGCTGGGCCAACTGACCCAGCTTGTTCTCGATCTCGGCAAAGGAGCCCAGCCGTCGGTCCAGAGCGGCGGTGCCTTCGGCCAGCCGGTCGTTCAGCAGGCGGCCCACTGAATCGAGCGATCCGCGCATGGCTACCAGGCCCTGCATCTGGTTTTCGAGCAGTTCCGACCTCAGCGCCTGGAGCGATGTCTCTATCTCCGGCAGGCGGTCAGTCGCCTTCCGGCGACGGAAGATGACGGCCAGCCAGACAAGGGTCAGCAGGATTGCGCCGAGAACGATTATCTGTGCGGTGTCAGTCCAGTCCATTGGCCCCTTCACCCGACCGGTCAGTGGGGGAGCAGTTTGCAGGCTCCGGCCTCCGGCAGCACGCCGCCCAGCAGATCCCGTCGGAACCTGATGGCAAGGCGGCCCAGATCAGGCCGGTAGTAGTCTTCGGACGGCGTGATTCCCCAAATATACTTGGCCACCAGTTGATTGGTGGCGTAGTCGTACAGGCCGGCCTCGTTCTTATCGAAGCGAACTCCAAAGCGGAAACCCCCGAACGGCACCTCCCCACGATACTGCTCTTCGTACATGGCGCACCTTTTTTCGGCCAGTCGCTCGTCCGGCCCGAAAAGCAGGTTGCCCTTCACGCCATCGCCCCCGTCAGTCGAGAATTCGAAAGCTATCCACCGATCGTCGCCGATGATTCGGAAGGAACCGTTGTCCAGAAGTACTTCTCCCTTCGCCACGGATCCGGGCAATACCACGGCCTGTTCGGCAAGAACTTTCTCTATGTGAGCCTCAAAGCCGGTCACCAGTGTTGTCCAGTCATCAAAGCCGGTAGACGCAACCAATGCCTCGCGGACAGTGTCCTCGGTCATGGCGATGACGTCTTCGCTGCTGCCGGACAGGTCCATGTACAGCTTCAGGAGGTTGTCCCGGCCCAGTCGGTCAATCAGGAAACCGGTGAAAAGCCCGGCCAGCGGGTAGGATATGTCGGCGCCGGAATTGGTCTTGAAAGCAGTCACGGTCAGCAGGGAGTCGAGCTCCACAATGTCTTCACGATAGAGAAAGCAACCCAGGTCGGTCAGCGCCGAAGGAGTCTTCCCCCATCGACCGCCGTAGTAAACCGCCAGTCCCTCCAGCAGCAGGGGCTGGGTATAGAGCGGAAGTCGCCGGAGCTTGTAGTTTACCAGAAGACGGACCAGTTCATGGAAGTGGGGGAAGAAGCTGGAAATAACATCGTTGGAGGCCGGGTCGAAAACACCCTTGGACAAGCGACCGGTAATCTGCAGCACGGTCGAATCCGATCGGCAATAGAAGTATTCGATCTTCTTTTGGGCAAGCGTATCAAGCTCCGACCCGGAGAGGCCGAGCGAGTCGGCAATTCGCTCTATGAACCGATCAGCTTCGTCCAGAACCAGCGGATGCAGGTAAGCGGCCACAGCCGGATCAGCGTGAATACGCAGGTAGCGGCTCTCGCGCACCGGCCACCCCCGGCAATAGTAATCCTGCCCATAGCAGAGCCAGAAGTATTTCCCGTCGTCATACATATAGTAATCATGCTCGACTAACTTGCCGTTGATGATGTGGGAATAGTTTAGCCGGGAGAATGGGCCAACCGGCAATTGCGTGACATTCTTGATCGGGGGCACCAGGTGGTTGCGCATCAGCGGGATATCACGCACGATCGGCGATACGCAGTCGGTCTTCAGGGGAATGTCCGTATACTCGATGCCGAAGCGACAGGAGCGCTCCAGGGAGGGTTCATGCCAAAGATGCCGGGCCGATTCGATATTGCCGGACACCAGCAGGTCAAAATACTCGGTCAGTACCGTTGTGGGGTTCTCGGCTGTTGCCGATCCGCAACAGAGAAAGGCAAGACCTCCCACTATTGCGGCGACCGCAGCGGATCGGGTTGCTCGATATCTCATAGCCGTGATCTCCTGTAACTGCTGCGCATTTGTTCCGCTGGAATATTGCCCATTTTACTTCCTCTGTCCAGTTCCACCTCAAAAAAAAGCCCCCGTACCGGGGGCTTTCATAAGAACAGATGCCTTAGAACGTAAAACCAACCGAAAACCTCTGAGTCGATTCCAGGCGCCCGAAATCCTGCCAGGCATAGTCGATCACCAGAGAGGATGAATTCGAAATGTTGGTGGTCAGACCGCCTCCTAAGGTCAGCCCTTCCTCATCGTAGCGGAACTTGTAGCCGGCCCGCACGAAGAACTTGTCGGAAAAGCCCAGTTCCGTTCCCAGAGATCCCTGCTGGTGCATGTCACTGGGGTGTTTGATCTCGCTAGCCACGGTCATGACGGCATTGGAGCCCAGCTCCCAGTCGTAGGCCAATCCGACCCGGAACGCCATGGGCATGTCGTAGGGCGTGGTTTTTACTCTGGCGCTGATGGGGGAGTTATTGCCCTCACCTTCGCGTTCGTCGTACCTGATATCGAGATCAGAGCCTGAAAACTCCATTTCCGGGCCGAGATTGCTGATACTCATTCCCAGTCTCAGAGAGTTGAAGCCGGTATGCATGAGGGTGCCGAAGTCAAAGGCGAAGCTCGATGCGTTCTCATTGTGGATTCGTTCACCTATGTACTTGATCGTTCCCCCGAAGGCCAGTTTGTTCGTAAGCTGGCGGGCGTACGTGACACCTACGGCATAGGAGGTAGCCGAATAGAAATCACCCGTGCCTTCCTGTTCCTCGAAGGTGGTTATCTCCAGATCGTCCATGGAAAGCACCGTGGCCGACACTCCGAAGACACCAACATCCTCGAAATACCGGGCCATTCCGAAGTAGTTGAGGTCGACATCGAGGATCCAATTGACATTGGTGAAACCGACGACCCAGTTCTCCACCTGGGCCAGACCGGCCGGATTCCAGTACATGGAATAGATATCGTTTGTGATAGCCACTGAGGCTTCACCCATCCCCTGGTATCTTGAGCCGACACCAATCTTGAGGAACTGGGCGCCATTGGAACCGACCTTGGAGAACTCGGCGGAGGTGGTCGCGGCCAAGCCCAGCAGCAACAAGAGCCATATTATCTTTTTCACTTCACACCTCCTCTACTTGATAATGGCAAAGCGGCCGATGTGGTCGCCGTACGTCGATTCAACATGGTATAGGTAAATCCCCGAGGCCACCTGCAGTCCGCTTGATGAGAGCAGGTTCCATTCGGCCTCTCCGGTCCCTGACTCGTGTTCGATAGTCCGGACCAGATCACCCGAGATAGTGTAAATCCTGATCGTGCATTGGCCGGGTATCTTCTTAAAGGAAATCACCGACTCCCCCTCCGCGGTCTCCACCATTGCCGAATTGTGCCCGAAGTACGGATTGGGCACTACCAGGATGTCAGCAAGTTCGTTTTGGGCTGCCGACGCGGCTATGCCGTCAACGCCGAAGCTGAAGATGTCGCTCGGCCCGTTGAGGGAAGCCCCCGCAACCGTGAAAACGTCGCCCGCAGCGGGATCGTAAGCATCCTCATCGAAACCGAACATCCAGCTATAATATGTGGGGAAGGCGAATTCGGTAACCGACGCCTGTGAATCGTACGGATAGTTCACGACCGCTAACAGGTCATAGTCATCCCAGACATCGTTGTTGTCGAAATCGTAAACGGCCAGTGATACCCTCTGGTTGGATGTGGTGTTCCACAGCTCGAAAGGCACCCAGTAGATGTAGTCGGTGCCATAGAAGCCGTCAAGCACCCAGGTGGCGCGGGTGGAGTCGCCGGTATAGCGGAATTCGTAGGTGGAGCGGAAGTGAGCGTCGCCGAAAATGTCGTCGTCGCTGCCGGTGAAGGCCGGAACAGCGGCTCCGTAGAAGTCGGCCACGGCCAAGGTCGTGTCCGTTCCGGCAAAGGCCGTCTGGCCCATGCTCCCCGGAACGTGGTCAGCGTTGGTCACAACTACTCTTAGACCCTCGGCGACCTCAAAGAAATCCGGGTCGCCGCCGGACTTGGTCTGGTTGGCCAACACCGTGTCACCGGAGGTGACGTTTATCAGGTGCCAATAGGTTTTCTCCGGAGTGTCCTCAAAGACCACCTGGTAGTCTGAGCCGGTCATGGCCGACTGGTCGAAAACAACCGGTGTGACACTGCCCTCTGAGGGCTGTTCATCCCCGATGTAGAGATGTTCCACGGTCCCGGCTGCCTCGTAGAAGCCGGCCGGGTCAGCCGCGGGCGTTATGGCCACGACATTTGAGACCTGGTCCGCTACTCCGAAGCCGGACTGGAGGGCATCAACTCCGGTGGCCTCATCTCCCTTGTCAAATGCGACCAGGCAGTACCAGTACTCCATGCCGTTATACAGGCCGGTATCAATGAATGAGTGCTGTATTGGGTCTCCCGGAGAACTGACCGTGTACAGGGCCACCGGGGTGTAGTCGATAGTCAGGCAGTTATTGCCCGTCTGGTAATTGACGACGCCCCAGGTTCTCCCCTGATTGTCGCTTCGATAGAGCTTGTATCCGGCGAAATCGGCCTCCCCAGAGAGGGGATCGACAGTGACCTCGGAGGTGTCGTTCCAATGCAGGTATACTTTCTCGTTACCTGCGCGCACCTGCAGGGTGGGTGTGGTCGGCGGCTGCGGGCCTACGAAGTAGTTGTCGTAAAGCTCCTGCGCCAGAGAAGCATTGTCGCTGAACTCTTCTTCGTCGGCGCCGGCAATCAGGGCGTAGACGACTCGTACCGTCTTGCCGGCGGTCAAGTTTATGCCGCGGCTGCACTGTATATAGTACTGATCGGTAGGCGGCAACGACTCATCGTACTGCTCGCTGTTGATCAGTTCGAACATGCCGGCGTCATCTATGTCCATGACCACCGCCCAGTCACCGGAGCGGAAAGCAGTCATGCCGATGTTGTCGGGCGTCTCAAGGTATTTCGTCCCCATGATGCCGGTCTGGACCGTGGGACCCCAGCCGGGATCGACGCCGATGACGTCGTATATCCAGGCTAAGTTCTCGGTAGAGTCCGAGGCGACCATATCCTCCAGCCGCCCGTTCTCTCCGGTGCCATCGGGACCGCCGACGTCGATATCCACGTAAAGGCCGAAGGCAAACTCCGTGTAGTCTTCGGTTGACGTGTTGGTGATCTCGAGGATCACGAATATAAAGTCCTCATTGTAGCAGTAGTTCCACTGCAATACAGTATGAGTCATCTCCAGTCCCAGCAGGGAGGTCCCCATGCCGTCGTCCCGGAAGCGGTAGTGGGAATCCTGGAGCGAGGTCGGCCCACCGGGGGAGTAGTTGGTTGAAAGCGGGTCATAGGTCTGGTTGTGGACATAGTTGCTCTCGCTGGGGTCCCAGACCCTCCAGCCGTAAGCGGGGCTACCCATGCCAAGGCCTATGGTATCAGTCGGGCTGTAACCGTAATAGCGGGTGGTATCGGTGGAGATGTATATCTTGTAGACATCCTCTCCGTTGATCGGCATGGTCATCGCCTGGAAATCATCGGCGGTGTTGGCCACCAGGGTATCACCCGAGGCCTTCACTGCGCCCATCCAGTACTTGAGCTCACCGATATAGCTGTGCCCCGAGTTACGAGGCCACTCACCGGACGGATAACCATAATAGGTGTACCCACCGATGTAGCCATAGTTATCGACGGTGGTGGCAATGTTACCCCCGTTGTGAGTCACCTGGTCAACCGTCTCCGGATGGGGACCGAGGGAAGCTCCGTCACCGGTCGGCTTGGGCGGAAGGGGCTGCGGAGGAGCTTTAGCCGCCACGGAAGCGACCTGAACCCCCAGCATCAGCGCCAGCCAGCCGAGCCACAGCAATATGTTTCTTGTCTTCATACTTTCAAGCTCCGGCTTAGAAGGTGAACTCCAGCCCGACCCGTACCGTGCGGGGGGGTGAATAGTTTTGCGGATTATGGTCGTACAGTTGATCGAGGCTTTCGAGTTCATCCTGGTCAAGGGACAGTCCGGCTCCCGTGCGTTGCCCGTCATTATCCGCCAGGCCGGTGCGCGAGTATACATTGATAACGTTGTGCCGGTCAAACAGGTTGTCGACCTCAACAAAGAAACTGAACACGTGGTCTGTCAGGCCCGGATGGAAATCCTTATGGAAACGCATGTCCACTGTGTAACTGGCCGGCAGACGCCCTTCGTTCCTCTCGCCCAGACGGTTGCCGAAGGCATCGGTCGGAGTGTAGGGAAGACCGGAACCGTAATGGCCGACCATACCGAGACCCCAGGCGCCGGGAACGGTAAGTCCGAACAGATTGCCTTTCCATTCGCGCGGCGCCCGATAGTTCAGGAAGGCTGTCACCGTATGACGCTGATCGAAATCGAGAGGGAACTCACCCACCGGAGCCAGCGTGTCCTCGTTTGACGTCAGGTAGGTGTAGTACGGGTCGGTGGCGCTGGAGCCGTTGCCGGTGGCTATCATGTATCCGTATGAGATTGACCCGCTCAGGAAGCCCTTGAGACGCAGTTTCTCCAGGGCTATGTCAAACCCCTTGACCGACCCGTAGTCTCCGTTGGCGAACTGGGTGACCGGGTTCCCGGCCACTTGGAACGGCGAGCGCGTGGTCACCAGGTCCTCGACATCCTTGTAGTAGGCGGTGATATCCACCCGCAGGTCCTCGCCAATCAGGTGATCCACGCCCAGTTCGTAGGAGATGGTCTGCTCGGGTTCAAGATCCGGATTGCCCAGGAGCGGCAGGCCACTGGAGATGTCGCCCTGCAGGTTGGTGTAAAGATAAGTGTAGCGGGGCTCCTGATAATAGAAACCGTAGTTGAAGTGCATGACCGACTTTTCGGTGACCGGGAACGACACTCCCAGTCGCGGCGACCAGTTCCACTTGGCCGAGGCTTCTTTCCATGTGGCAGCCATTAGTTGGGGCGTTGTGTTATACGAGATATCGGCGTTGCGGTACTCCATTCGCAGTCCCGCATTCATGACGAAATCCCTGTATTCCATCTTGTCCTGCACGTAGGCCGAGGCCAGCAGCGGTTTGCTGGAGTATTTCTCGCCGTAGGGAAAATCGTTGAAGAACTGCTTGGAATCCCAGTTGATTTCATACTTGCGAATCTCGATTCCACCTTTGATCTGGTGGGACTTGTTGACCTGGGTCAGCAGGCTGAGATCAACCGAATTGTACTTTGCTTCCCTACTCCGAAAGATCGGGTTGAAGTCGTTGCCGGTAGTGAATCCAATCACATGCAGGGAATTCTCGTAGTCCCGGTAGCCCAGGTAGTTGTCATCGTCAATAGTGCCGTCGTAGACACCGTTCTCATCCACGGAATAGCCCGACCAGTCTGACCAGTAGGTATCCATGAGGTGGTCGGGGGCTTGTTTCGTGTAGGTCTTGAAGCGGTTGACAGTGGCCGTGAGTATCATCTTCTCGTTGAAGTTGTAGTTGCCGGTCAGACCCACCAGGTAAGCCTCTTTCTCGAAAGCAGGCAAACCGTCAAGGTTGAAGTCATACGATATGTCGTTGACGTCGCGGTGTGTATACAGCCTTCCGTCGACCCGGTACAGACTGGCGTTGGTCTTGATGGTAATGCGGGGCGTCGGTTGTGCCGCGAGCTTGGCTGTCCAGGTGTAGATGTCAGACCCGTTGGTCGGCAGTGAGGTCTCGTCGGTAAGGTACTCACCGGCGGAGAAGAAGGTAAGGCGCTGGGCGGCGGCTCCCGGGACGGGACCGGAGAGATTGAAAGCCACCGAACGGTTCCCGACCCGCTTAAGCGAACCCCACTCACCGGTTCGGACATCGTAGGGATGGGTAACGCCTTCATATAACCTGATACTACCGTGGTAATGAGCGCCTCCCTCCCGGGTCACAGCACTGAGGACGCCGGAGAGCGCCTCTCCATACTCGGCCGTGTAACCGCCGGAGGTAAGCGTGAGCTCTTCCAGAGCCGACGGCATTATGCGGATCCCGGCGGTGTTGTAGAACGGGTCCTGCACGGAGAAGCCGTCGTAATAGTAGGCCACCTGGCCGGACCGTCCGCCGCGAACGTGCAGTTGCTCATCCCGACCGACCACCACTCCCGGGTAGTTGGTCAGGATCGACTGGACGGTCACAATGTTGGGCAGATCCCGCAGGCGGTCGGCGGTGAAAATCACCTTCGATTCCGTGAGGTCCCGCTGGATAATCGGATCAGAGGCATAGACGATCACCTCCTCGCCGATGTCGATGACCTCGGACTTAAGGGAAAAATCGACCGGCGTGGTAAGGTCCATCAGCACTCGTACGCCTTTTGTCATGATGGTCTCATGGCCGATCGAGTTGACGGAGACATCATGTTTCCCGACGGGAATGTTGATGATGAAATACTCCCCGTCCTCGTCCGTACTTGTCGCCAGATTCGTCCCCCTAATCTGGACCGTAGCCCCCACAATCGGTTCATCTGTCCGGGCGTCGTATACTTCCCCGGATATCTTGCCGCTCACACCTGCCTGCAACTGCGGTACCACCAGCAGAAGAAAGAAGACAAGCGGGAGCAGGAACAACGTCAAGGGTTGTCTACGCAAGGCGACTCCTCCTCTTGTATTTGTTGTCTGTTTGTATCTTCATCCGATTCAGATTTTGGATCTCACATGCACTCTTACTTTGTTATCGGGTTGTGCTCAGAATACTTAATGTGAAAAACGAAGTCTGAAGCCGGGTCTGCCGCCGGCAGTCAAGTTTCGCTGTGCCCTTCCGATAGACGGGAATATGTAGGCGATAATGCCCTGTCGACGGCATCCTGGCTGACCGGTAGGGCAAAGCAGCGCCGACGAAAGGAACAGGTCTGCTCGCTCTGATGAATAAATACGTCAAGAAGGCCGTCGTACCGGTGGTCGTGTGCGGGGTATTGCTTATTGGCAGTGTCGCGCGAGCCGGCCAGCCGGTACGGATTGCGATTCTTGCTCATGACAGCCTGAAATCGACGGTACGGACCCTCCAGGGAGCTAAGAAGGTAATCAAGCGAGAACAATCGGAGGTTGCCTTCTACAGTTTCCTGGTTGCCGACGAGGCCGGTCGGAACCTGAGTATCATCGACTCGCTGGAGAAGCTGCAGCCGACCGTAATATTGACCGTGGGAAGCTCAGCCACCGAGTTCGCCCAAACCAGCTTCACCGATATTCCCATTCTTTTTTCGGCTGTCAAGTATCCTGTATTGTCGGGATTTGTCGAATCCATGAACCGCTCAGGCAACAACCTGACGGGTGCGTCGCTTGATGTCCCCATCCGGGTCCAGTTCACCTATTTCAAGAAGATCGTGCCGGACCTCAAAAAAATCGGTGTCCTTTACAGCAAGAACACGGCTGACTTGATACCCCAGGCGAAGGTAGTGGCCCGCCAGGCACGGTGCCAATTAGTGCCGATCGCCGTGAACAGCTTCAAGGAGTTGCCCCATGCCCTCGACTCCCTGGCGACTGCGGCCGACGGCATCTGGGGCATTGCCGACCCGAACTTGTTTGACCCTCGCTCCACCCGGTACATTCTGCTCAATACCCTTCGTAAGGGAATACCGTTCATGGGGTTCTCCCGCCACGTGGTTGAATCCGGCGCCCTCTTTGCGCTGGACTTTGACTACAAGGCGATTGGCTTCCAGGCGGGCGACGCCGTCAACCGGATTATCGCCGGCGAGAATCCGCGTGACATTCCCATCACCACGGCCGACGTTATCTGGTTCCACTATAATGAAAAGACCGCAGCTCTTATTAACGTCACCGTTCCCGAGGAACTGGTGGCCGTGGCCAAGGAGG
>JAGLXI010000276.1 GCA_023132995.1 Candidatus Zixiibacteriota bacterium
AGGATTCACAGCATACTTCTTGGACATAATATACACTTCTGATCCGTTATGTCCAGCGGCAAGTAGAACGGGCGTGCCTCCTCTGAATCCTTCCAGCGTGCTAAGGGTCTCTTCAATGGTCTTATCGGAGCAGTCTTCATCAATTTTAATAACGAGTTGGCAGTTGAATCGTTCCGCAAGTTTTTCAAGCGGAAGAAGCTCCGAGCACAGTATTTTCGGCGCTTCCCCCTCACGGGTGGATATTCTGCCCATCACCAAGACCATCTGGTCCACCCGGACGTACTCCCGGCATTTCTCGTAGCAGTCGGAGAATAGGATCAGTTCGACCGAGCCTGTGAAATCCTCGATCGTGACAAACGCCATCTGGTTGCCCTTCTTATCCACTGTCGTCTTGACAGCCGATACAATACCGCCCACCGTGACCTCTCTCCCGTCTGTGGCGCCGGCCAGGCCCGCGGCTCCCGATGTGGTGAAGAAGACAAGATCGTCCCGGTATTTGTCCAGAGGATGCCCGGATATGTAAAAGCCCAGGGTGCTCTTCTCCTTGGCGAGTAGTTCCGCGGTGGACCATTCCGGAATATCCGGCAGTTGCGGAGCGACGCGCTCCACGCTGCCGCCGGCACCCGCGAAAAGGTCGTGACTGCTGTTATGCTGGGCAAGGCGGTGCCCGTATTCGAGTGTCGCTTCCACAGCCTCGTGCTTCTGAGCCCGGCTGCCTTCAAGCGAGTCACAGGCACCGGCGGCAACAAGCGACTCAAGAATGCGACGGTTGACAGTGCGAATCGGTACCCGACCGACCAGGTCGGAGAAGACCGTAAAGCGGCCCCCCTGTTCTCGTTCCTCGACAATCGCCCGCGCCGGCCCCTCACCCACGTTTTTAATCGCTTGCAGCCCGAACCTGATCCCGCCGTCCGCCACCGAGAAGTCAAACCTGGATTCGTTCACATCTGCGGGCAGCACCTCTATGTTCATGCGGCGGCATTCTTCGAGAAGGACATAGATACGGTCGGTGTCGTTGATTTCGGACGTCATCAGGGCGGCCATGAACTCCTCGGGATAGTAGTGTTTGAGCCAGGCGGTCTGGTACGCCAGGTAGGCATAACAGGTTGAATGGGCTTTGTTGAATCCATAGCGGGCAAACGTCTCAATCTGGTCGAAGACCTCCGTGGCAATCTTCTTGTCCACTTTCTGTTTTTCCGCGCCGATGAGAAACTCCCGTTTCTGCTCGGCCATCAGGGCGGCGTCCTTCTTGCCCATCGCCTTGCGCAGCAGGTCCGCCTTGCCCATCGAATAGTCGGCCAGGGCGTTGGCGATCTGCAGAACCTGCTCCTGGAAAACGATCACACCGTAGGTACTCTTAAGTATCGTTTCTAACTTGGGGTGCGGGTATCGAACATTAGCCGCACCCTTCTTGCGCTCGATATAAGTGTCGATCATGCCCGAGTCGAGCGGTCCCGGTCGGTACAGCGCGTTCATGGCCGTGATGTCGGTGAAACTCTCCGGCGCCAACTTGCGCAGGTAGTCACGCATCCCGGCCGACTCAAACTGGAAAACACCGACCGTTTCTCCGGCCGCGAACAGCTTGAATACATCCGGATCGTCAAGAGGCAGGCTGTCGATGTCAATCTTGGCCTCCCGATGAGCCTCCCGGATCATGCGAACGGCGTCGTCGATCACCGTCAGGGTGCGCAGCCCCAGGAAGTCCATCTTGAGCAGGCCGATCTCCTCGACCATCTTCATGTCAAACTGAGTGGTAACCTCGTCCCGGCTCCCTTTGAACAGCGGGACATAATTGGTGAGCGCCGATGGCGCGATCACCACGCCAGCGGCATGAGTGGAACAGTGGCGGGTCAGGCCCTCGAGCCTCTTCGAGTAGTCGATCAGACGGGTGATTCGGGAATCCGTCTTGACCAGTTCCGCCAGCTCCGACGACTGCTTGAGCGCCTTCTCAAGAGTCATGTCCACCGCCAACGGAATCATCTTGGCGATCCGGTCTACCTCCCCGTACGGAATGCCCAGAACGCGCCCGACGTCGCGCACCACCGCCCGGGCCGCCATGGTGCCAAAGGTGATTATCTGGCAGACATTGTCCTTACCGTACTTGTCGATGACGTACTGGATTATCCGATCCCGGCCACGATCGGCGAAGTCTATGTCGATGTCCGGCATGGAGACACGGTCGGGGTTTAGAAAGCGTTCGAACAGCAGGTTGAACTTCAGCGGATCGATATTGGTTATCCGTAGCGCGTAGGAGACCAGTGATCCGGCTGCGGAGCCTCGGCCGGGGCCGACCGGGATATGCTCAGCGCGGGCGTAATCGCAGAAATCCTTCACGATCAGGAAATACCCGGCGTAACCCATATCCTTGATGACACCCAGTTCGTATTCGAGGCGTTTCTCGATCCGGTCTGTGATCTCGCTGTACCGTTCCCTTACGCCTATTTCGCACAGGTGCTTCAGGAAGGCGTCCGGGTCGACAAACGGCTTCGGCAGCGGGTACACAGGCAACTTGAGGCCGCCAGTGTCAAACTCCAGGTTGCAGGCCTCGGCCACCCGGATTGTGTTCTCCAAGGCGGGCTTGAAGTCACCCAGCGCCTGTTCCATTTCTTCTGCGGACTTGAAGTAGATCTGGTCGGTGTTGTAGCGCATTCGGTCCCGGTCGTCGACCATCTTGCCGGTCTGAATGCACAGCAACGCATCGTGCGCCTCGGCATCATCCTGCTGCAGGTAATGGCAATCATTGGTCGCCAGAAGCGGTATACCGGTCTCGCGCGAGAGGGCCTCGATCTTGGGCAGGAGCAGCAGTTCCTTCTCCAGGCCGTGGTTCTGTATCTCGAGGTAGAAGCCGTCTTCCCCGAATATCTCCTGATACTCGCGGGCGACAGCAACAGCCGCCTCGGTCTTGCCGCTCAGAAGCAGCCAGTTGATCTCCCCCTTCAGGCAGGCCGAACTGGCAATCAGCCCTTCCGAATGCTCCCGCATGAGCGCCTTGTCGATCCGTGGGCGATGATAGAACCCCTCCAGGAAACCAGCGGTCGACAGCTTGATGAGATTCAGGTAGCCGGTCTGGTTACGAGCAAGAAGGATCAGGTGAAACCCGCTGTCAGGGTAACGGTTTGACGGCTGCTTCTCAAAGCGGCTCCCGCCGGCGACGTATGCCTCGGTGCCGATGATGGGCTTGATTCCGGCGCGGGTGGCCTTCTTGTAGAACTCTATGGCGCCGAACATGTTGCCGTGATCCGTGATCGCCAGGGCAGGCATCCGAAGCTCCCTGGCCAGAGCAATGACCGCGTCCAGGCGGCAAGCCCCGTCCAAAAGTGAATACTGGCTGTGTGTATGCAAATGTACGAAATTGGAGAACTTCATCGCCCGACGCAAAGACCCTTTCCGGTCATCTCATGCAAGTAGAACAAAGCATCCATCATTCCAAGCGACGCGGGTACAACCGTGAGAACTGTTCCCTCCCGGGATACCCCACCAACTGCTTCCGCGATGTTGC
>JAGLXI010000277.1 GCA_023132995.1 Candidatus Zixiibacteriota bacterium
TGAGACAGCCTCCTTGCTGTGGGATCGGTGAGGGAAAAACTGGATGCTGGCCTCCGCCAGAATGACATAGTAGCAACTCACAAAAACACAACAACTTCCCCCCAAAACGCGCCCACGCCCTGTTCTACAAAGGACCCGTCAATGGCCACCAGCGCCAAACAGATCGCCGCCAACCGGCGCAACGCCAAGAGGTCCACCGGGCCCCGCACCCCCAAGGGCAGGGCTGTCTCCAGCCGCAACGCCATCACCCACGGTCTCCATGCCTGCGACATTATCCTCAAATCCCCCCATTTCACCGAGGATAGTTCCCAATACGAACAACTCGTCGTCTCCTTGATCGACGAACTCAAACCAGAAGGCGTCCTCCAGGAACACCTCATCCTGAAAATAGCCAACTGCCTTTGGCGCTACCGCCGAGTCATAAACGCTGAAACCGCGCAGATCAACCGCCAACTCGAATCCGCGGCCGACACCATCCGCCTCGGATTTCACCGGTGCATCCTTGACGATCCCGACGACCCGGACTCAGATGATGAGGATACATCCACCCGCAACGCCAATCTTATCGGTTCCCAATCGGTTCTGAGCGAGTCGACTCGCACCGGCCTCATGCACTATGAAATGCGCCTTGACCGACAACTCACACGCGCCCTCCGCCTCCTGTATCACCTGCAACTCATGCAGACCGCAAAAACACTACCGATCCTTTCAACCGAAGATGAAAACCCACAAAACGAACCCATTTCCACGCCTTAACCGATCCCCCCCGCCTGGCCCCCGTAGGGTGGGTCCGTCTTCGGACCCGCCACGCTGACTATCGTATGGAAGCGGACATGAGTACTGTGGGCGGGAAACGCCGGGACTTTGACCCCGGGCGAAAAAAGTAGGAAACCTACTCCTTTTTGTCCTTGTCGGACAGGTCGAGCATCCTGATGCCTTCGGCATATTGGATCGTACGCGGGGCGGTAACTCGCAGCAGGCGATGTGTCGTCTCCTGGATTCTCTCTGCTGACTGCTCGATAGTTTTGAGCTTGGTCACAAGCTCCTTGTCCAGATCGTCGCGGTCACGGAGGAGCAACTGCACGTTGCCGAGGATCGCCGTGAGGGGACTGTTGATCTCATGGTTGACCGTGACGGCCGTTTCGGTGATCCCGGCTAACTTCTCTTTCTGAAGAGCTTCGTCGGTGACGGAAGACGACGCCGCATCCGGTGCGCGGCCGGCAACATAGTTGAGCGCTAGCGATGCGGCCAGGGCCTCAAGGAATTGATCTTCGGACACGATGGATCCCTCACCTTCCTGCAGACCGATCACGGCTCCAAAAACGCGCTTGCCGTGCCGTAGAGGAAGCGTGAAGGAATGGCAGGGATAATCACCCGCGAACGACATGTAGGCAGCGACCAGTTGCTTGTCCTGACGCAGGCCGGAAAACAGATCATCTTCGAGCGACTGAAGGCGCTCCTGGCCTGCCTCGGAAGCTGCCCATGCGACGCTGACAGTGACCTTGAACCGGTCGTCCCAGAGATAGAGAGCCCCCGCCGCAAGAGCGAGTAACTCGGCCGCCTGCCTGAGGGCCTGCTCGGATACTGGGGCGAGGTCTTCTCCCCGGGAACCGGCCACGGCCAGTTGCCTGAGGATATCGAATTTGTCTGTCTTCTCGTTCATGGTCGGTAACCTGTTAGCACTCTCTCTTAACTCTCGGTTGAGCAAAAGGAGTGCCTCACTGCAGTAATCCCACGGAGTAGTACTACAAAAGCCGTAGACGGCAAGATAGCCCCAGTACCGCCGGATAACCAGCTTTTTCTCTGTTCAAAAGCTGAACAGGAGCGCCGGGCAAGGCGAAACCGATGCACCGCAATTCACATTCGTCATGCAGAATAGGTGAGAGTATTCTGACCAAACAGGCTGCTTTTCGACCCGGCAGGCAGGCGGCCTGCATCACACCAGCGCGGCCAGGGCGTCATCCATCTGAGGAGCGAGACTGTCCCACGAGAACCGCGTTGCTGTCTGAGCAAGCCCCCCGGGACAATTCGCCCAGAGCGTCCCACCCTCGACCCGATTGGCAATGTCGACCAATTTGCGCACCAGTTCCCTTACGGAACCGTCATAGAAAAACCGGCTCGTGTCGCCTGCTTCCTCGTCGGGGAGGATTTCCGGGTAGGTCAACCTTCGTGGCAACAGCGGCCAGGTACCGGCAGCGATCCCTTCCACCACACCGATGCCAAAGAACTCATGGTTGCCGGTCGAGACAATCACATCCGCATCCAATAGGGTCGCCACATATTGATCGCGCGATTCCTGAAATCCCCACCGTTGGATTTCATCGCGGAAGTGCTCGTGCGCCCATGCGAACACGGGCGGCGTTTCCTCGAACTGCTGCCCGATAACCGACACCCGAAATTTGACACTCTGCTCCTTGAGGAGCTTTAGCGCCTCGAAGAAATCATCGGGATTCTTATCATGTTCCCAGCGGGCCGCCCAGAGGATTCGCAGCGGCCCCTTGCGGCGTGGGTCTCGCGGCGGGAAATCACCGACTCCCGGCGGGTGAACAGCCGCCTTCTGCCGTATCTGGTCAACCGCCGAGAGCGGCCGATAGTCGGGCATCCGGCGCAGGAAGGTCGGCAGCGCAGCCGTGAACGTGTCGAGATGATAGGCCGAGTTGAACCAGACCCGGGTGGCAGCCAAACAGGTAGTAAGGTTGGTCAGGGCAAAATGATGATCGCGCTCTTTCGGGTGGCGGTCAGGATAGGTGAGTTGATTCTCGTGGAAATACGCGATCGCCGGCAGCGCGCGCACATGAGCATCCGCAAGCCCGAGGAACTCGGCCAGGTTCAGCATGTCGGAACAAAACAGCGCGTCCCACTTCTCGCCCTGTTCGAGCCGGGTGTTGACTTCGTCGGCGAAGGTGATGGCTGCGTGCCGCATCCGCCACTTCCATTTCGAGGCGGGCAGATGCAGGACTGTCCATTCGTGGCGACTTCGGCGGGCCCATCCGTCGAGAAAGGCCTTATGGCTACCACCGTAGTATGGCTCCAGAGCGAGGATTCTCATGGTGGGTATTCTCCTGCGCGCATCCAATGACCGAGCCAGCCCTGCCGGAGAACGACAGGGCGATGACTAAGTATCCCGGCTAACTGCCTGTCAAGCATTACGCGCTTTCCTTATAGCTTGTTATCAGAGTAACGAGTACATACTCTCCTCACAAGCCGAAACGGCATCCACAACAGCGCTTTGGACCGGTTTCGAGGATCGCATCCTGCTGCTCGGCCCCAGTTTTAGTTTGATATTCGTCCTGTAAAGGCCTATCTATTCAGTGTATGCGGATACTTGGCATTGACCCGGGCCTCGGTGTCACCGGGTACGGAATACTGGATGCGGATGGTGACGATGTCTCAGTCGTCGAGGCTGGAGTGGTGCGCTCCGATTCGCGGCAACCGCTGGCGTCGCGGCTGCTTGAGATTGCACGCGAGATAGGGGAGGTAATGGCCCAGTTTCACCCGGGGGCTGTAGCTATCGAGGACCTGTACTCCCACTACGGCCACCCCAAAACGGCCATTATCATGGGCCACGCGCGGGGAATTGTGCTTCTCAAGGTGGCCGAGGCGGGTCTGCCCGTTTTTCCGTACGCCTCGACCCGCATCAAGAAGTCGCTCACCGGCAACGGGCGGGCTTCCAAGAAACAGATGCAGTTGATGATAGCCTCCACTCTCGGTTTGACGGCGATCCCGGAGCCACCCGACGTGGCCGATGCCCTGGCTGTTGCGCTCTGCCACTGCCGGGCGCGGGAACACAATCACGCGGTGTCCGTATGATCAGCCGTATCCAGGGCAAATTGAGCATGATCAGCGATGTCTTCGCGCTTGTCGAAAACGCGGGCGTCTCATATGAAATTCTGCTGCCGTCGGCTCTGGCCGAGCGACTCAAGGACTCCGGCCAGGTCGGTCAGGAGATCGCCTTTGAAACTATCCACTATATTGAAGCGGGCGACAGGAAGTCCAACCATTACCCCCGGCTGGTAGGGTTTGTGGATCCGGTCGAGCGGGAGTTCTTCTCTCTGTTTACGCAGGTGCCCGGTCTGGGTGTGAAGAAGGCGCTGAAGTCACTGGTGATTCCTATCAGGGATATTGCCACGGCTATTGAAACGAAGGATGCCGCCCGCCTCAACCGGCTGCCCGGGGTCGGGGCGAGGTTGGCCGAGAAAATCATTGCCGAACTCCACGGAAAGACCGCCAAATTCGCACTGTCCCGGACGGACGAACCGCTGGCCAGAAGGGACAAGCCAGTTGCGCTTTTTGCCGACGAGGCGATCGAGGTCCTGACCCAGCTTCAGTACAAACGGCACGAAGCAGAGCAGATGATCGAGAATGCCCTCCGGGACGATCCCACGATCCGCACCGCCGAGAACCTCATCAACGCCATATTCAGGAAACAGCATGAAAGAGAGGCGCCTTAGCGATGGCTCGTGAACGCATGGTATCGGGTTCGCAAGTGAGCCCTGATGAAGACCAGGTTCAGGTCACACTTCGTCCCTCGCGCCTGACTGAATACATCGGGCAGCGGGAGTTGTGCGATAAGCTGAGAGTCTCTCTTGATGCGGCCAAACAGCGCGGGGAATCTCCCGAACACATCCTGTTTTACGGGCCGCCGGGGTTGGGCAAAACGACACTGGCCCACATCATTGCCAACGAGATGAGCGCCAAGCTGTTCGCCACTTCCGGGCCGGCCCTGCAGCGCACGGGCGACCTGATGGGTATTATGACCAACCTGCACGAAGGCGACATTCTGTTCATCGATGAAATCCACCGCCTCTCGCCAGTGATCGAGGAGTTCATGTACCCGGCCATGGAGGATTTCAAGGTCGATTTTGTGGTCGACAAGGGCGCCTTTGCCAAGGTGATCAACGTACCGCTCAAATGTTTTACGCTGATCGGCGCCACCACCCGAGCGGGAAGTCTGTCCTCGCCGCTCCGGGATCGATTTGGGCTGTACTACCATATCGATTTCTACCCCCCGGAAGAGCTGGCTCGGATCGTTCTCAGGTCGGCGAGACTATTGGAGACTCAGGTCGAACCGGAGGCAGCGCACACAATCGCTGTTCGCGCTCGCGGTACACCTCGCGTCGCCAATCGCCTCCTACGTCGCGTGCGTGACTACGCCGCTGTCAAGGAAGATGGGATCGTCAGCAACAAGGTGGCCGAGAGGGCGCTGGACGCCGAGGGTGTGGATTCGCTCGGTCTGGACGATCTTGACCGCAAGTTGCTCAAGATCATCATCGAGTATTACCAGGGCGGCCCGGTAGGAATCGAGGCGTTGGCGGCGACTCTTAACGAGGAAGTCGACACGTTGGTGGACATGGTCGAGCCATACCTGTTGAAGATCGGTTTTGTCCAGCGCACGAGACGCGGTCGTGTCGCCTCTGCCCGGGCTATGAAGCACCTTGGTCTGAAACCGCATGGCAAAGGGCAACAGTCCGATCTGTTCTGAGTCACACAGGGGGAGGAACCGGCCCGTGCCGTACGGACGTCTGTGGGTCCACGACGAGGGACCGCAAGATGAGAAGGAATCAGCGTGAATCCTGTGGACGATGAGTTTGAACGGCTATTTGAAACCCTGGGGGGGAAATCCAGCCCGGCCGGCACGGTGTCGATACTAATTTCCGAAACGATCAGGTTTCGCGACCACCTGAAAGAGCGAACGGGCGAAACCCTTACGGTCGGCGACACACGCGGTGCCCTTGACGAGTTGCAGGATCGGCTGAACGGTTTGCTGCCGTCGGGCAAACTGACTCCCAACCAGGAGAGGCTCGTACAGTTATGGCTGGAGCGACTGGCCGGGTCCCGAAGATAGAAAGATATCTGATTTCGGGGTTGTGTGAACATCTCTCTTTTCGATTACAAGCTCCCCCAGGAACTGATAGCGCAGTTTCCTTCCCGGCGCAGGGACCGGTCGCGGCTGATGGTGCTTGATCGCAGTGGCAGGCCGCCCGGTCTGCAGGCCATCTGTCCCTTCCGAAGAATCGTCGATTACCTTTCGCCTGGTGACGCGCTGGTCGTCAACAATACCAAGGTCTTCAAGGCGCGTCTTTTCGGCCATCGCGCTACCGGGGCCAAAGTTGAGATTTTCCTGGTGCGGCCCGTCGACCGCCTCCAGTCCCGACGGTGGTACGCCTTAGTTTACCCGTCGCGGCGCGTCAAAGAAGGCGAACGGATACTCTTTGATTCGTCCCGCGTGCTTCTGGCAAGAGACGCCGGGGGCGGCACGTGGGAGGTGGAGTTTGAGTCAGACCGACAGCGCCGGACGATTATCTCGCGCTTCGGCCACGTCCCGCTTCCGCATTACATCAAGCGTAAGGACGAACCGTGCGACATCCGCCGCTATCAGACAGTGTTCGCCCACCCCAATAACATCGGGGCCGTTGCCGCACCGACCGCCGGTTTTCATTTCACCAGGTCGATCCTTGACAGTATCAAGGCGCGCGGCATCGAACTCGTGGAGTTGTGCCTGCACGTAGGTCCGGGGACATTCAAACCCGTGACTGTCGACAATGTCGACGACCATGTTGTAGACCCTGAGATGGCCTCGCTGCCCCCTGAGGCGGCCACGATGTTGAACCGCGTACGCGAGCGGGGGGGCAAGATTGTGGCCGTAGGCACAACCAGTGTGCGGACGCTCGAATCGGCCCCTATGCAAAATGGAATGATACGGCCATTCAGCGCCATGGTTGACCTGTACATCCGGCCCGGCCACAAGTTCAGGCTGGTTGATCGCCTGCTGACCAACTTCCACCTGCCGAAATCCTCACTGCTAATCTTAGTGAGCGCTTTTGCCGGGCGCGAACCGGTTATGCAGGCATATCAGGAAGCGATATCACAGAAATTGCGTTTCTACAGCTATGGCGACGCGATGTTGATCTTGTAGCTTTCGACACTAACGACATGGCGGAGGCTTCAACTTCACTCACGTGCAGGTTGTGGTAACGAACACCATGGCCTGGCCCTTTAGGGGTAGGCGTTTTCTGATTACCAAAGCATTATCCTCGGCGTGGTTTTGACGCTATCAAGGGGCAGACGGGGCGTCTGCCGCCCACGGAGAACACTCTCGCGGCCTGTACAGATTGAAATCAGTTTCTCACCTTGCCGGACTGCTGTGTCAATCGCCGTTTCGCCGCGTATCGAGTTCATTGATGGCCTGTTCGACTAAGTCCCACTCGACTTCATAGCCTTTTGCCGTACCTTTGAGACACTGGTAATCCATGAAAAATAAGTAGTCCCCGTAATTCCAGGCAGTACTCTTTGAACGGTTGGAGTCTGATCTAAGCAAATGAGCACTGAACTGAATATCGATGTAGCTCTTTGTGGCCCGCTTCTTCAACTCCCGGGCTTCCCTAGCAGGCTGTTGAAAAAGAAC
>JAGLXI010000278.1 GCA_023132995.1 Candidatus Zixiibacteriota bacterium
GATCACCCATGTTCGGGAGTTGATGACTGGTGGCCCGGGTGCCCCACAGCTTGCTGTGGGATCGGTTCGGTTATAGTCCCCCCCTTCGCCTGCGCTCAGGCGTGCACCTTACAAGAACACCACAACTTCTCCCCAGAATGCGTCTGCCGGCCGTTAGCTGATGAAATACGCCTCGACCGACAACTCACGCCGACCGCAAAAACACTACCGATCCTTTCAACCGATAATGAAAACCCGCAAAACGAACCCATTTCCACACCTTGATCGGCCAGGTCCAAACGCGTTTGAACCTGCCACCCGCCGCCGGTGATGCCGGTTCTTGCGCTACGCGCCGTCCGCCCGCCGGAAAAGCGCTTGCGTGTCTGGTTGGCATTGTCTATCTTTTGGCCGAAGGTATTCCGTTGGGGGTGGCGCAAAAAAAGCCGCCTGAGATTATACCCCCATGACCTGATCCGGGTAATACCGGCGTAGGGAAACGGAGATGTCACACGCATCCCCCGTGCTCGGAGAACCGGGCATACCTATCGAGACAGGACGGAATCTTGCACGAACACAACGTTTAACGCGAGGTTACTGTCATGAACCATGTAACAGCAGTCATCAGCCTGCTCCTGTTGTGCGCCCCCGTGTCACGGGCGGTCAGCCTGACGGGGCAGGTGGT
This sequence comes from Candidatus Zixiibacteriota bacterium, assembly GCA_023132995.1. GTDB lineage: Bacteria > Zixibacteria > MSB-5A5 > GN15 > FEB-12 > JAJRTA01. The sequence continues at coordinate 662 of JAGLXI010000278.1, forward strand.
GAACACGGAAGGACAACCGCTTGAAGCGGTTACGGTGGTCACCGACATGGCCGGTGTCGGTGCGCTCAGCGACGACGAGGGCCGGTTCGTTCTTGACACCGACGAGCTGGTGACACGGGTGACGTTTTCGTCGGTCGGTTACAGATCGGTGCAGTTTGGGGTTGCTGATCTTCCGCAGGTAGTGGTGTTGGAACCGGTCTATGTCCGCGGGGAGGATATCGTAGTCGCGGCAGACCGCGCCCGCACGGGGGCCACACCTGTCGCATTTGCCAATTACTCGCGGCAGGAGATCGAGCGGGACCACATGGTCGGGGAGTTGCCGCTGCTTCTGGAATCAACACCGAACCTGTACGCGTTCAGCTATGCCGGGGGCGGACTGGGCGCGACTGAGTACAAAATACGAGGCTTCGATTCCAAACGGGTGTCGGTCTATATCGACGGCGTGCCGCTCAACGATCCGGAGGATCACACCACGTACTTTGTGGACATCCCGGACTTCGCGGCGGGAGTGCAGGACGTGCAGGTACAGCGGGGAGTGGGGATGTCGGCATTCGGCGATGCCTCGTTCGGGGGTTCGGTGAATATCGCCTCGGCTGGCCTGACCCGCGCGCGCCGAATCACTCTCACTTCCGGTTACGGCGGCCTCTTTGAGGGAACCGACTACATCGGGGACATGCACAAGCAGTCGGTGGAGTATTCGTCGGGGTTGATCGACGGACGCTGGTCGTTGTCGGGGCGTTACTCCAAGCAGTACAGCGACGGCTACCGGGAGCATTCATGGTTCGACGGCTGGGCCTACTTTTTCTCAGTGTCACGTCTCGATCCAAAAATGACCACCACCCTCAACCTTTACGGCGGCCCCATCCGCTACCACATGGCTTGGTGGGGAATCAGCCGTGACGAACTGGAAACCAATCGCCGCTACAATCCGACGCCCTACGAGAACCAAACCGACAACTTCGACCAGCCCCACTACGAACTGCACCACCGATTCCAGATCCGCGAGAACCTGCTGCTGCGCAACACGCTCTACTACATTCGCGGCAAAGGCTACTACGAGCAATTCAAGGAGGGCCGGGATATCGCCGAGTACAATATTTCCTCCAGTTATCTGGCCGATCCGGAAGTCGAAGAGATAGACCTGGTCAGACAGAAGTGGGTCACCAAAAGCCAGTACGGCTGGCATCCCCGGCTGGATTGGGAACACGGGAGAGGCTCGGCCTCAATCGGCGCCAACCTGTACTATTTCTCTTCGGAGCATTGGGGCCAGGTGGTCTGGGCAGAACAGTTGACCAGCGCCCTGGGTCCGCGTCACAAGTACTACGAGTATTTCGGAAAGAAGTATCTTGCCTCGTCCTATGTTCAGGGAAGCTACCGGGCCACCGACAGGGTTCGCCTCCAGGGCACGTTGCAACTGAAGTATCTGAAATACCGGTTCAAGCAGACAATGATGGGTCTTTTTGTCGGTTACCAGTATTCCATGGACTGGCTGTTCCTGTCACCGCGGTTTGGCGTCACTTACCTGTTTACCGACGGTGCCGACCTGTTTGCGAGTTTCGCCGTATCTTCGCGGGAACCCGATGACAATACCATCTATGACGCCGACGATCCCGATGCATTTCCCGCGCTCAAGCACTGGAAGTTAGCCGTCGACGCCGAGCGGGTGTATGATTTCGAATTGGGCGGCAACCTGAGGCACGACAGAGGGACAGTTGGGCTGAATCTGTACTGGATTGAGTTTCACAACGAGATCGTCGCCAATGGTGGCCTTGACGAAGATGGCCTGCCGATAATGGGCAACGCTGATCGCTCTGTTCACGCCGGGCTCGAACTGAGCGGCCGTTGTCGGATCAGCCGATATTTGACCGCGTCGGGCAACGCCTCCTTCGCTTTCAACCGACTGAGGGAGTACTATGTGTACAAGGACATGGACTGGGACGGTGTCGCCGATGACACCCTCGACTATTCCGACAATCCGGTGGCGGGCTTCCCCGAGTACCTGGCCAGTCTGATCTTGGATTCGCGGGTTGACCCCATGCGGTTCGTGTTGTGGTTACGAGCGGCGGGCAGACAGTACATAGAGAACGGAAAAAACAAGGAATTGTCCATTGACCCGCACCTGGTTGCTTCTCTTTCGATTTCCACCGCGATAGGCGAGATGGCGGATTACGGGCGGTTCACCCTCGCCGCGCGGGTGGACAATCTTTTCAATACTAAGTACGAGGCGGCCGGGGTGGCCGACGACTGGGGCGCCTATTATATCCCGGCGGCGGAACGGACGTTCTTCGTCCAACTCAAATGGGAACTCGAGTAGCGGATCGTGCATCTTGTCGACTATGCCATTATCCTGGTTTACCTGGTACTCCTGCTGTCCCTGGGTCTGATAGGCCGTCTCAAACGCGGGGGTTCTCCAAGTGAGTTGATCTTAGGCGGGCGGGTGCTTACTCTGCCCGCCTTCGTCGCCTCACTGGTCTCCACCTGGTACGGGGGTATCTTAGGCGTGGGCGAATACAGCTACAACTACGGCCTGTCGAACTGGCTGGTCTTCGGTTTGCCATACTACCTGGCGGCGCTGCTGTTTGCCCTGTTCCTGGCAGGGAAGGCGCGTGAATCAAAGGTGCTGACGATCCCCGAGCGTCTAGCCCAGGCCTACGACAGCCGGACGGCCCTGGTCGGCGGGGTGATCATCTTCCTGATGACGGTGCCGGCGGCCTATATTCTGATGCTGGGCGTGCTGTGCCGCTTCCTCTTCGGCTGGCCGATGTGGCTCGGAATACTATCGGGTACGCTCTTCTCGGTGGTCTACGTGTTCGCCGGTGGCTTCAAGTCGGTAGTGCGCACCGACATTTTCCAGTTCTCACTGATGTTCCTGGGGTTTGCGATCCTGCTGGGTGTGCTCAACGTGGAGTATGGCGGTTTCGAGTTTCTGAGCGAACACATCCCCTCCACGCACCTGACCTGGCACGGGGGCAACTCCGGCTGGTACATTGCCGTCTGGTATGTGATCGCTCTGGCCACCCTGGTTGAGCCGGCTTTCTACCAACGATGCTACGCCGCGAAGAATGCCTCCGTCGCGCGCAAAGGGATATTCATATCCATTGCCTGTTGGGCCGTGTTTGACTTTCTCACGACCAGTTGCGGCCTTTACGCCCGGGCCATCCTGCCAGACCTGTCCGACCCGGTGGGGTCCTTCCCGGCGCTCGCTCTGGAAGTGTTGCCGGTGGGCCTTCTGGGGCTGTTTGCGCTGGCTCTCCTGGCGACGGTCATGTCCACGGTCGATTCCTATTCATTCCTGGCAGCATCGACATTCGGCAACGACATCATGCCACGAGTCAGCAACGTGCCGAAGAGTCGTGTTACGACCCTCACCCGCTACGGCCTGGTGCTATCGACTGTGCTGGCGGTGGGGACGGCCCTGTTCTTTCGCTCGGTGGTGGATATATGGCACGCCTTTGGCTCGATCGGCACGCCTGCCCTCTTGGTACCGGTGTTCTTTTCATTTGTGGGCCGGCGTCGGCTGGCGCCCCGGATGGCGTTGGCCTCGATTATATCCTGTGGCTTCATCTCGAGCGTGTGGTATCTTTCCCGATACTTTTCAAGCGACGGCTCCTACTGGCTCGGTGTGGAACCGATTTTCCCGGGGCTGGCATTGTCGATACTGCTGTTTGTGATCTTCTCCCGACGAACCGGCTCCGGGGCCTTGCCTGACGGACGGACGTGAGTTATATTGGCATGACTATGAGTGATGCGATCTACATGTCCAGAGAGGGCGTCCTGAAGCTCGAGGCTGAACTGAAACGTCTCAAGTTTGAAGAGCGGCCCAAAATCGTGGCCGAGATCAAACGCGCCAGGGAGATGGGTGACCTCTCGGAGAACGCCGAATACAGCGCTGCCAAAGAAGCCCAGACGCACCTCGAGAGAAAAATCGCGGAGCTTGAGTACAAATTGTCACGTGTGCAGTCGGTTGATCCGGATGCCATACCCACTGATAAAGTCTACCTGTACGCCAAGGTGCAGGTCAGGGACAAGGGTGACGGTGAGGAGATCGAGTACACGATCGTCCCGCCGGAAGAAGCTGACGTGGATAACGACATGATTTCGATCAAATCGCCCGTGGCGGCGGCCATGCTGGGTAAGGCTGTTGGTGATCACGTGGAAATCAGCGTACCGGCGGGCATTCTCAAGTACGAGATTCTCAATATCTCGCGCGACTGACAGTGTAAGCAAAAGCCCAGACAGTAATCATCACAAGTGAATGGTGGCGGTCTCGGCCTACTCTGACAGGAACGAGACGGTCTTGATGCCGGTCGCCTTTTCGATTAGGGGGACCTCTGAGCGATAACGACAGAAAAGCAGCAGCTTATCACGGGCGATCCGGCTGAGGTCAAAATCGCCCTGGAAGCGGTATTCTTTCTCCCGACGCCAGTCGCTCCTTTCGCCTGCGGATTGCCGAAGCCAGCGCTCTCCCTGTGGTGGGCAGCGATCTAAAGCAGTGTAATAGCGCACCGGGCGAATACCAGCCGACAGAGCCACGTCCTTGTCGATGCCGATGCCATACGGCTCAAATGACATGTGAGAATAGCGCGCCCGCCACCGGATCAACGGCGTGAGTTCTCGTGGAGGCAAAGACGAAAACGAGACTGTCGGGATACCACCGGGCATGTTTCTTGGAGAAGCCGCAATCGTCCCGGTAAGCACGATGTTCTGCAGCGTTGCCGCCGCGCTCCTGGGATACTCCCCTGATTCCGCCACGGCCAGATAGTAATCCTGCAATCGCTCGGTCGGCCAGGCCGAGTTAGCAGCGCGCGTCCAGTGAGTTAGGTACTGCTCTCTGATGGCCGCAATCTCGCCACTGAGTTGGTCGGCTCTGATCCGATAGCCAAGCCCGGCCATTCTGCCGGTGTAGTCTACCTGAAACTCCCTCAGAATCCGC
>JAGLXI010000279.1 GCA_023132995.1 Candidatus Zixiibacteriota bacterium
TCTACCAGACCCTGGCGAAGATCGAACTGTCCTTCGGCAAACAGCTGGGCCCGGTTGATAGCTTCGCTATCGCTGGCAGGCAGGATGACCTTCTGCATGACTCCCTCCCTTGCAGCTAGAGCCATGAGGAGTTCCCAGGTCTGCATCCCGGTCGAGGTAATAACACAGAAACCGTCGGTTTTGAGCCGATGTATCGCCGCCAATGACTGCCGCACCCAGGCTGTCCGGCCGCAGGGCCGCAGCGGCTGACGAGAAAGAAGTATCGCCGCACGTTTCAAGGTTCCCCCAGGGGTGACTCTGTAGACGTATCTGTGAGCGCAATATACGACCAGGGATCGCGTCTTCCAAGACGAGAGGGGCTCTTTTTGGGGTGACTCAACAGCTTTTTGAGTAGCCATCGTGCTGGACATCCCTGCTGCCGCGCCGTGTTGGCAGTATTGTTTTTGTTGCCACGACAGGCGGACCTGTCCAGATTGGCAATATAATGACAAAGCAGGCGCTGATAACAATGATTGTCACGTTCTTCTTCGTCCAGTCGACTGGGGCTGCGATCCTGAATGTGCAACGCGGGTCCGATCTTCAGATTATGATCGACTTCGCCGGTAACGGAGACACACTCGCCCTCGGCCCAGTGACGTACGAAGCCGAACCGGCCGGCTTCACGGATCCACTGTGCGGCAACTGCCTGAATCCTAACACCGAGGTGACGGCTTCCTACGGCTTCGTTATCAGGGACAAGTCGCTGACCCTGATCGGCAGCAACCGGGAGCGGACGCGCCTGGTGACCAATGCCGGTTACGGTCTCTATTTTGAGAATTCGCCGGATTCTCGGGTTACCAGCCTGACTGTCACCGGCGGTAAGAGGGACGGCGACGGCGATGCCACCGACGCGGCCATCGTGGTGCGTAACTCACGGGTGTCTATCGAAAAAGTGGACATTGTCGACAACGATCACCGGATAGACTCGGTGGTAGTGGGAATTGGTGGCATTTTCGGTCGCGAGGGGGCCGATATTACGATCCGCGACTGCCGCATCATCAACAACCAGTGGGACGGCGTGGCTCTTTATCGCGGCGCGGTGGCAGTTATCACCGACTGCCTCATCAAGGACGGCCGCGGGGCCGGTATCGGGGTTACCTGGGACGCCACCTGCCTGGCTTTCCGTAACGAAATCACCGACTACTGGAAAGGGATTGGGGCTTTCGGCACCTCGTGGGTCGTCGCTCGCAACAACCTTGTTCACGACAATCTCGGCTGGGGCATAATCGCCTCCGGGCAGTCACACATGGATGTCGTCAACAATGTCGTTCACCACAACGGCAACTGCGGCATCGCTCCCTGGTCGACCGAGAGCCGCGGCCGGATTGTCAACAACATCGTCACCGCTAACGGCTGGCGCGACTATTTTGTCTGTCCTTGCGTCGGAGTGTGGAACTACGGCGATTGGGCCAAGTGGCACTTCACCAACAACATCGTCTGGAACAACAAGGACGGAGAGTATGAAGCCATCTGGGACCAGACCGGGCTCCACGGCAACCTCAGTGAGGACCCGCTGTTCGTCGGCGACGGCGACTTCCATCTGCAGGAGGGTTCGCCCGCCCGCCACGCCGGCGACACACTGATCTACAACCTCGACGGTTCCGTCTCCCACATCGGCCTCTACGGCGGCCCGCAGGCTATACAGTAATAACCGCTCCTGCATCCGTGCGCCTACTGACTAAACCATCACAGAGAACTATCGCTCCCGCGCACGGCATCAGAACCAAAAAAAAGCCCCCGACTGCTGCCGGGGGCCTGATATTATTAGTGAGTTCAGCCCGAGGTCCACGTACCGGAAATAGTGACACCATTGTCAAGGTAGGCATACGTTCCGCCGTTGCCGGCGGCATTCCAGGTCACGGTCCAGAAGATGTGGCCGTCCTCGGTGTATTCCACGTAGCCGGAACCGTCCGGGTACACCACGATTTCCACCTGGTTGGTCGCTGAACCGTCAATTCCCGTTAGCACCATGGTGAACTTACCGGCAGCATCAATGTTCCATTGCCACTCAAAAACCAGCCCCTCCGTGGGGTCGAACATCTTCAGCCAGCCACTGGTGCCGTCGATCGTTTCCTGAGCTTCGATGAGCTTGAAGTTCTCATAGGTAATTTCACCGTCGGTGCCGTCAAAGATGGTTACCCAGTAGTAATGGGTAGTCGTTTCCTTGAAGATCATCGTCATGGTCAGGCCGCCGTAGGTCCAGGTGTAGACGACCGAGTCGGCAGCGGCAAGGCCTGGATAGATACTCTTCTCGGCGCTGGTCGGGGGTGTGAAATACGAACTGTAGCCCTTGGCCAACTCGATAAAGATGGCAGCTAACCCGACGTACGTATTGTTCGAGCTCAGCATCGCCTCAACGGGGGCGTTGAGTTCGGCCATGGCCGTCGGCACCGCTGGCACCAGGGTGGTATCGGTGTCGTCGCCGTTCGATCCCGTTACCGTGTCGTCATCATCCGAACAGCCCAGAGCAAAGGCTACCAGCAGAATACCCATGATTACCAGCAGCAGTTTTCTGTAGAGCATCTCGTTCTCCTTTCCTCTTGCAGGAATTATAGTGATCCTTGTCTTGATCATCCGAAAGTTTCCTCGCCTCTAATCATAACGCCGGCACTGGCGCCTGTCAACGTTTCAGTGGGAAAAAGCGGCGCCCGGAGGTGTGAGAAACGCCCGGCGATCGTGTGTTTCGCGGCTCGCAGGGAAGGCCTTTATTGCCTTGACAAGCGGGATGGGGCGTGCAAAATTGATGACGACGGAGGAGTGGCTGAGAGGTCGAAAGCGGCGGTCTTGAAAACCGTTGTACCGCAAGGTACCGTGGGTTCGAATCCTACCTCCT
>JAGLXI010000028.1 GCA_023132995.1 Candidatus Zixiibacteriota bacterium
GAGACATAGTGAGGAACAGAGAAATTGCCGTCCTTCGGACGGGGATTGATGTAACCCGGCGCTTCGCGCCGGGGTTGATGATTATCCGGTCGTTTTGGCGGATAATTGACATGGTTTATTTGGTGATTCTGCGAGTATCAGGGGGGTTACGGTTTCCAGAGGAATCTGGCGGTTTCTGGGGTTAAGTTGTTAAGATGTGATTGGTTAGGTGAGAAAGGAGTAATAACAGGACTGGGAAATGGAAATGGAAAGCGTGGACATCCTAACATGTTTGTCACTAGAAGCCATGGTGAATAGCAGCTCCTCTTATGACCCCGATCTCAACTGCCGCGGTGCCTCTTTGAAATGACAAATGACTTATCAATCTCAACCAGGCTAAAGAACACCCTGCCCATCGAATAGCCACACTTGCGGTGCCGTCGCGCATACTTCAACACTCCACCGATCAGTAAGTAAACCATAGATTGGTGTATCCTCACAGCATAGACATCCGGCAGGAGGGAGGGAATTCTCTGCCGCGCCCTGTTGAAAACAGGCTCCAATTGCCGACTCAGTACCTTCCTCCCGAGCATGCTCTCGATGTATCGCGGTTTCCTGAGATCTACATCGAACCACTGGCGGACGCTTTCTGGCAGCGAGTAATCCTTACTTGAGATTTGTACGATTTGGTCTCTGGCCAGCCTACCGGACGTGGCCGGGTTACTACTCTCCTTGATTGCATCTCAAGTCATTGCAGTGTATGTGAATAGTCAATATGTGATATCGGCGGCTTGATTCGCCTTCCAACAACTGGTATCATGCCACCAGACAAATGTTGAACGTGTGGCAATAATGAACGACCGAAAGAATGGGATGTGGATTCTCGCTAACAGGACCTGTCAGTGAATAGGGCTGGTGTGGTGGAGCAGCAGATGAAGAAGATCGTGACACAGCCGGAACAGAGAGCATTCTTTGAGGACGTCGCCAACGGCCGATCGGCAGACGATCGCAACGGATCCTCTTTTTCGGATCCCTCGTTCGCTGTGAACAAGAGGGCTCCCGTACACCGGTGGGTTCCCTGGATTGCTGGCTTTTCGAAAGACTTTGTCTCGGATGCTATATGCCGCCACCTGCAGAAGCCTGGCGTGATTCTGGATCCCTTCGCTGGTGTAGGGACAACTCTAGTAGAGGCCGTGCTCAGAGGTCACGATGCGGTTGGTTTCGAGATAAACCCTTACGCAGTCCTTGCTACGAGGGCAAAAACCTCGGCGTACCTGGTTTCTTTATCCCATTTCAAGACGGCGGTGAAGAAGTTCGAACTCTTCTATTTGCGCGCACTGAAGACCGGATACGAACCTGAGAGCAAGCCACCTGTAGGGTTCCATACTCGGGCAGAATTCTACAGCCCCAAAGTTCTTCATAAGGTGCTCGTTGTCCAGGATTTCGTACAGGGCAAGGTATCTGGTATTACAAAGGACCTCTTCGCTTTGGCATTCGCTGCGACGATGGTTTCATACTCTAACTACTCTTATGAACCAAGCCTCAGTAGACGCGCATCTGCTGGCAAGACAGATATTCTGGACTTTGATGTTGGCAAGACTGTACTCAGGAAGCTGTCTGAAATGGCGGAGGACATCCGCTGGTTGTCGCAGAACATGAATCAGCGAGTGCCCCGGGCCGAAATATGGAATGACTCATTCTTCAATTGCCGCCAATTCATGACTGGTGGCACAGTTGACCTCGTCGTGACATCGCCACCATACTTGAACAATTACCACTACAACCGAAATACCAGACCTCAGCTTTATTGGCTGAACTTCGCTCAATCTTCAAAGGACTTCGTCCCGCTCGAACAGCAGAACTTCGGGAAGTATTGGCAGACTGTCAGGGGCGGGAAGAGAATTGACCTTGACTTCCCCGAGCCCGATGCGGGTATTGTCCGCTGCTTGGACCTGATCCGAGAGCAGAAGCCTGAGAAAGGTGTTTACGGCGGCAATGGTTGGGCGAACTATGCGGCATCATATTTCAACGACTGTTACCGCTTCGCTAAGGTAGTGAAGTGGACTCTTAGGCGCAGAGGTACGGCATTGGTTGTGATCGGAAACAACATTATTCAGGGTGTGATGGTGCCAACTGACCGGTTCCTGGCTAGAATAGCTGATGCTGCAGGCCTAGAAGTAATTGACATCCATATTCCACGAGAAACCAGGGTCGGGAATAGTATTATACAGTCTAAAGTGCGGGTCACCAAGGCAAAGAAGTCTCATCGGCTGTACGAGGCGGTTGTTGAACTTCGCAAGCGATAGCGAGTGACGGCATCTAGATAACGTTCAGTTTCCCCAAAATGTCATCAAGAACCGGAGAGTCACCGGTGAGCCTGTCCGCCCACGATCTTCCCGGATGTAGGACATCCCACTCCGACCTGGCTTGGTTGTATCGCCCGCTCCCAGGGTCGTGGTTGCCAAACCCATCGATTACTGTATTCCATAACGGCTCGAAACGCCGGATCAACTGTGCTTCCACACCAGCAATAAGATCGGCCTCGATTCCATCGAGAATCGTAAAACGACAACTGAAATCCCCTACCAGCAAGTTTGAAACCTGTTCGATACTTCGCGAGTGTTCCCGCAGTCTATTATGAAGCCGCTCTTCAGCCTTCCCTGATGTCCTTCTAGCGGTCCGCCATCCTGTCGGTACGGCCTTGCCCACATAAATGGGAAGCTGCAATGATTCCTCGTTGGCACTCGCAGCCGCATGGTAATACTCACTCTGTCCGGCATAGTAGAGCGCGTATACTCCGATGCCACCAAATCGCTGTGGAGGAGGCACTGCGTGAACCGGCGTATCAACAAAGAAATCGATCACTTTCTCGACTACGCCGCGATACTCGGGTGACCGAAATGTATGAGTCTGAGTGTTCACATTTGTTCTGCGCAAGCTGACTTTGCTCCTTTCCGGTCGTCGGTCAAAGACGCCATACTAGACTATCACCTTGTCCTGAGCCGAGTCAACATAAACTATGATAGACCAACCTCTTAGAGTCAGAGGAGGGGTTTCTCAGAAAAAGGAGGAGTACCAATCTTAGCACTAGGCTCGAGGAATAGTACACGACACAAAAGGGGATATATATTATTGCATATTTACGGGGGAAGCGATTGACGTTCCGGTTGCATGTAGGCGGAAAATAGACTACCATGGACAATACCAGTATCCAGGAAGCGATCTGAATGGAGATAGAATAAGTTGACTAACTCGGCAAACCGGTGCTTCCTGGATTCATCCAAGTTTGCGTACGGAGGAAACAACTCATGAAGATGCTGTCAAGGAGTCGTGCCATTGACAAGATTTATAAGAGACGGGACCGCCTAGATATCCCGGATTGGCAGCGGCAACAGGTTTGGACACACTCAAAAAAACAAAGCCTCATCGACTCCATCCTGAAAGGATGGAAGCTTCCCAAGTTCTACTTCCTTCTAACAAATGAAGAACCAGAAGCTTTTGAAGTTGTGGACGGGCAACAGCGATTGGCGGCCATATTTGAATTCAAAGAAGGCAATTTGGAGTTGCCGCAGGCGTCTGGTAAGCTGTTTGGAGGCGCCACTTATGACTCACTTCCGGATACCATACAGGATAGATTTGATGACTATGAGATTCAGTACGACCAGATCGATGACGCGTCCGACGAAGAGGTCAAAGAGTTCTTTCAGCGGCTTCAGGCCGGGTTGCTTCTAACAAGCAGTGAAAAACTGAACTCTGTACATAGTAAGCTTCGCGATTTCTGTGCTAGGCACGCGAAACACGAGTTTTTCAAGAATAAGACATGCATATCTGATAGGCGATACGGGCACTTCGATGTCCTTGCGAAGTGCGCGGCGATTGAGGTTGACGGTCTTGATATTGGCTTGCGATACGATGATCTGCATGCTGTGTTTGTGAGTCAGTCATCCTTCTCTCCCAAATCAAACGTTGCTAAACGGGTAAAGGCGACCATCGAATTCCTGGACGGAGCATTCCAAACTCAGAACAGGAGGCTGCGCAATCGCACGATCGTACAATCACTATTCACCCTGGCAGCGCGTGTAGTAGAAACGGGTAAGTCCACGGGATGGCAGCAACGGTTTACCGAGTTCTTTGATTCATTCATGGATGAACTCAGTAAGCAAATACATCTCGGCCACATGGCGACCGATCCAGACTACTTAGAGTTTCAAAAGACGGTCAGTGCGAACGTCAGGTCTGGTCCAAAGACTAGGCAGCAGATTCTGATGAGAAAACTCTTTCTCTTTGATTCAAGGTTTTTGGATCTCTTTGACCCAAAGGTTGTCTTAGGGTCTGGTCTTACACAGGGAATACAGACTTACGGTTCACACATTGCTGACCTTGTAGACACCATCAATCGCAAGTATTCGGCTATTAATGGCATGGATCTGTTTAAGATGACGACAATTACAGCTAGGTCAATCAGATCTCTAGTAACACCGATTAGGGATGTTGGCCAGTATAAATGCCTCATCGACAGTTTGTACTTCACTTTCTGGGAGGGAACAGGGAATAGACTTGAGGGAGGTAAGCCCCAGTCCTTCAAAGATGTGAATAGTCTTCGCACCTCGGAACGCCATGACGTGGACCATGGCAAGGACGCAAAGGTAAAGACGAAAAAGAAGACAATAGGCGGGGTGTGCAAGAAGTACAGCGGTGTTGCATCCCCTGACCAACTCGGGCCGGAGCAGTTTGCGAGGATGCAAATGAAACTCTATGTCGAATTGAGTAAAGACCTGCAGCATCTATTGAGCAAGATTTGATATAACTGGGGTTGCGAATGTGTCCAATGAGATCATATCATATTTGGAGATGTCGTAAGCTTCCCAATCAAGTAGACAATTCACAAGTAGAGACTTCGCCTGGCACGAGTGGCACGACTCCCGGGATTCGAGTTCTTTTCTCGAGTCCGAACGGCATTTGGCAGCCCAGCTCGGATTCAAGCCCTTGAATGTAGCGAAAGCAACGAATTCAGCGGAGCCATTTTCTAACGATTTTCTAACGGCGTACTTACCTGAACTTGCTCCAACTTGCTCGAACTTGCCTGAACTTCACCCAACTTAACATCTTGGTAGACACTGCAATAAGCGCAATATGCGCCCCTGTCGCAACTTAGCGGAAACGCCCGTCGTCGAATCCCTGCCTCTCCGCCATTGTCAATGGCTTTTCCATTTCGCATATTGATAGCTTTCATGCTAGGTATCTCACCTGCCGCTCCGTGGCTGTGTCGCTTTAGCGGGTGGAGTACCGGCGTGGGGTGCCTCAGTCATGCTTCGACTGCGCTCGGTGTGACAGATGACGGGTGGCGCGTTCAAACTCGTTTTGACCCGACCAAAAGACCCCCCCCAGACAAGTTTGAGTGTGCCACCCGGCCGTCATTCCGAGCTTGACCCGGAATCCAGTCTTGGATTCGAATACTGGATACAGGCTTTCGCTAGTATGATTGATGTGGCAGATGGGACGTCCGCCGGGCACACAGCAATTGTATTGGAGCCTATCTGATCAGGACCATCTTTCGAGATTCAACCACATCGCCCGCCGTAAGCCGATAGAAGTAAACGCCGCTGGCTACGGGCGTCCCGGTTTCGTCGCGGGCATCCCAGAAGGCGGTATGGTGACCGGCTGCTCGCTCGCCGTCCACTATCGTTCTCACCACCTGACCGAGAAGATTGAACACTACCAGCCTGACGCTGGATCGCCTGGGAAGGCTGTAGTCTATCCAGGTGTGGGGATTGAAGGGGTTGGGATAGTTCTGCAGGAGGACACACTGCTCGGGCAGCGGCTCGGTATCCCACTCGTCCACGTCGGTGAGCAAACCGTCCTGCAGGAAGTAGAGGTGTACCGATTCGCCGTTGGTAGTGGCCATGAGGTTGCCGTCAACAGAAAGGAAATCACCGGTACGGCCGCCGTAGTCAATAAGGCTTGGGTATAGACCGTCAAGGCTGAAAACACCGACTCCATCCTCGCCGACGGTATAGAGCAGGTCATCCCGGACAACGGCCCTGGTCACCGGCACACTCATCGAGACGGTCGTTTCGATCACCGGCAACTCCAAGTCGGACAGGTCAACATAGTTCATCAGGTCGAATTCGAAATAGACAAGATAGTTATCGAGAAACAACAGTTCATGGATCGGGGCCTCGACATTGATCGACGAACGAAGCTCCAGTTTAAGATCGGGGGTGATTCGGAAAAAGTCTATCCGGTTGGCGTCGCCGGCGACCACCAGCATCGAATCCCGGAGGGCCACCGCGCTTACCTCATCCTCAAGACTCCAGGCGGCGGCGAGCTCGATGTCCTGACCGCTGATGCCGTAGATGCTGATCGTCGTGCGCCCCAGCACGAGCAGACCGCTGCCGTTTTCCCAGCGATCAAGGAACTCTACGCCGAACGCGCTGGTGTCGTTGACTGCGAATGAGGCTTCCAGGAAATGATCCGGGTTTGAACTCCGCCCCACTAAGGTCACGACGTTACAATCGGAATAGAGAATAATCAGGGTATCGCCGTTGTTGTCCATGTCGGCCACGTTGGTCAGGTCATCGGCGATGGTGTAATTGAGCCGCGGTTCCGTTTCCGGCCCGACCGTGTAGACGTCAACCGGATTGGCCCGACCGCCGGTAAACAACAGACTCGAGTACAGAAGAACATCGCTGACAGGTCCCGGCCGATCAAAGGCCACAACCGGCCCGACGAAATCCTCAAGACTGTAGAGAACGAGCCCTCCCTCGGCGCCGGGCAGCAACAGGTGACAAACTCCGTCCAGGACAATCAAGTCTCCATCGACAAGATCATCCCCGGTGGGTATAGTCAGGCGTTGGTCGTAATTGTCCTGATTAACGAGAGTGGCAACCCGGTTACTGAGAAATACATAGGTACTGTCCATGAACAGGGTTCTCTGCGGTGCAAGCAGGCCGTCGATGGAGTCAATGATACCTGAGCCGTCGTGGCCGAACTCTCCCAGAAGAACGCCGCTGCCGGCAGCCGAGATCAAAACCAGGGCGCCGTCCATGGAGAATCCCGAAGCTCTAACCGGAACATAGAGGTAATCTACAAAGGCGTCCAGGCTGCCGTTCGACACGTCGTAGCGCATTATACCGTTGTACTCGTCAAGCACGTAGAGGGTGTCGTTCTCCAGGCACAACTGGGTCACCAGAATGCCTTTCATACTTGAATCCGCAAACTGAGCGCCGTTGAAACCATCCAGCGTGAAACGCCAGACGCCCTCGAACCAGGCGGAGATGTACAGATTCTGTCCGTCGAGGAGGAAGTCCGCAAACGGTACTCCCGGATCGAACTGGCCGAGAGTGCTTATTTCGGGCAGGTGGCCGATATCGACATAGAGGAGACGTTCGTCGAGCGTCTTTACAACCAGCAGATCACCGTATGCCTTCATCGCCAGGGGGTAGTCGTCGAGGAACAACTGACCTGCCTGGACGAACATGGCGTGGTCCGGCAGATACTCACAGACGACAACCCCGTCCGGCGACAACGCCACGGCATATTCATCGACCACCATCACTGAGGTGAACCGGTTCCACAACAGGGTATAGTCGGGGAAACGGTCGTCGGTCGGCCACGCCGGGGCCGCCAGCGCCATGAGCAGGACCGTATGCAGGATCAGGCGTCTCATTTGAGCAGTACCATTTTCATCGTGAGCCGGAGATCATCGGTCTTCAGACGATAGAAGTAGACTCCCGTCGCGTGTCCGGTCCCGTCGAAAACCGTTTCGTGCGGGCCTGCCGACAACTTTCGGTCAACAAGCGTAGTCACCTTCTGTCCGAGTATATTGAAGACATCCAGCTTGACATCAGCGCCACGCGGCAGATTGAAGCGTATGATCGTTGTGGGGTTGAACGGGTTGGGATAATTCTGGGCCAGGGAGGCGGTCAGCGGAACCGTTTCCGGCTGCCGGTCAATATCGGTCGGTTTCCCGGCGCTAAGAGGCCAGACACCGCTGTTGAGATTATCCATCAGGAATCGCGCCTTGTTCCTGCCCTCGTCGTAGGAAGCATCAAAATCCCACACCAGGACTTCCAGACCGTCGCTGGCCATGACCAGCTCCACTTTGCTGTCGCCGTCAATATCGTCGACCATAGGCGCGTACCGGGAGGAGAAAGTCCGGCTGGGCCTGGTGGGAGTGATCACAGGCCAATCGGGTATCGGCTGCCCCATGTAGTCGAGAATGTAGACCATCTCGTTACCGGTGCCGGGCAAGATATGACCGGAGCGGATTATTATTTCGGGGTACTCATCACCGGTCAGATTGGCCACTGTCGGAGTACCGAAAGTGACCGGCTGGGTGTAAACTTCCCCGGTGGGTCGCCCATCCCGTGGCAGGTAAGGTGCTCCCGCGGCGGTGAAGATATAGAGCGAAGCCATATCATACTCAAAGAAAGTACACAGGATCTCCGGGACGCCGTCCAGATCAAGGTCGGCGGCCACCGGGTAGGAGGCGATCCAGTGAGCTACCGCCGGCAGTGCCACCGGCCAGCCGGGTACCTCTTCAAGACCAGCAGTGCGGACCCAGATTCGCGGAATGGCCAGTGTGTCCCGTCCTAAGGTGATGATTTCCGGGAGGTGGTCGCCGTCGAGATCAGCCAGGACGGTGCCGTCCACGGATGGAATAGGCTGAATAACCGGGTCCGAACGACCGAAAGCCGGTCGACCGGTGCGGCCCTCAAAAACACCGATTCCAGAGTATGGCATCGGCGACGTGTAGGAAGCCATCACTTCGTTGACGCCGTCGCCGGTAAGATCGACCGCGGTAACAAACGGTGATGTCGAGCCGCCGTAACCATACGAGTCGGAAACCCGCGGGTCGAATGACGCAAACAGCCCGCCCAGCGAAAAGAAGTAGGAATCACCGTTGAATTCGTATGCCAATATCTGGCCCAGTCTGTTGATGATGACTACCGCCGAATCCTCTCCCGGCCCCAGGGCGGTCACGGTTGGATTGGGATAACCATACCCCCCGCCGATCTGACCGGTGTAGCATTGTTGCGGCCAGCCATCAGCATCCGAACCGTCATATTTGAACACGTGGATGCCGTCCGGGCTGGTGCAGATCACTTCGTCCTGCCCGTCGCGGTCAACATCGTAAATGGCCGGTACGCACCGCAGGTCATGGTCCACCAGCACCGGATAGCCGGGGACCATCTCTCCTGTGGCCTCAAACAGGTACAGTCCGCCGGTCGTGGCCACCACGATCTCATTGCGACCGTCACGGTTGAGGTCGGCACAGACTGTGGTAATACCGGCACGTCCGGCTATCTTCTGCGGCCACCCGTAGGCGAAAGCGGTGACGATTTGAATCATCACCGAATCCTCAAGAACACCGGTAGCGTAGTAGCCCTTCAGGTGAAGAGAGAAGCTGCCGGTATCCACACCCGACACGGTCCAGACGCTTAGGAGAGAGTCGAAGAACTCCCCGGTGGAGTTGCTCAGAGCGACTTGCAGGCCGTCGTTCCTGCGGTAGAAAAGGCTCATCGAGTCATAGTCTGGTCCGTAGGCGTCACCGTAGACAGGGATATTGTACTTCAGTTCAGCTCCGGGAGTCGGAGATGTGATGGTCAACCGCTGCCGCCTGACGTGGACGCAGTTGGTGAACGATTGGGAGCCGTATTGATCCGTCAGCCTGAAGTTGAGATGCCCTTCGACGGTAGTATCGTTGAACACGTAGAGCACCGCATCACCCGGAACAGCATCACCACCGGCCAGAAATATCCAGTCTTCGCATCCGGATCCCACCGAATAGTCCAGTCGCCAGCTTCCTTCGTAGTCTGCTACGGAAGCAACCTTGACAGGGAAATCCTCCGTGTACCGGCGTCGTCGATCCGGCTGGGTGAGAAACAATCCCCCGCGCTGGAGAAGTGACAGCGAAGCAGCAATGTTGACATAGCCAAAGCCGGAAATCGTGTCGCGGCCGTAAAGGGTATCTCCTGTATTGAGCGGATCTACCAGATCGTCTGCTCCCAGCAGGAGGATTTCTTCCAGCGCCGAAAGCGAAAGGTCGGGTCTGATGGCGAGCAGCAGAGCTGCTGCGCCCGCCACCGTTGGGGTCGCCATCGAAGTACCGTCGGCCAGGTAGTAGAGACTATCGTCACCGATGATCCGGACGTGGGGTTCACCGATGCTGCTGTACATGTCGGTACCGGCCGCCCGCAGAGAGAGGATATCCAGGCCAGGGGCCACGATGTCGATATGAGCGCCATAGGTGGAGAAATCGGTCATATAGCCGTCGGAGTTGCCGGCGGCAACAACGAAAGTCGAATCATAGGCGGCCGGGAAAAACCTGTCGGTGGAGCCGCTGTTACCGGGAGCGATGGCGACAAAGACACCGTTGTGACGGGCGAAAGCAATCGCCTCTCGCAACAGTCCTGATTCGAAGGGGGTTCCCCAGCTGATATTGATTACCTGCGCCCCGGCGTTGACGGCATAGACGATGCCGGCGGCGCCCACCGCGTTGGTGGCGTTGGGTCGGATCTTGACGGGCATTATTTCGACCTCGGGAGCGATCCCGACCACGCCCCGGCCATCGGCGTTAGCTCCGATAATCCCGGCAATGTGGGTGCCGTGACCTACTGAATCTGTGGGATCGTTGTCGCCGACAGGATCAAAAAGAGTCAAGAGGTCACCCGAAATATCATAGCCAATGGTGTCGTCAACAAAGCCATTATGGTCGTCATCAACACCGTTCCCGGGGATCTCGTCCCGGTTTTTCCAGAGGCGGCCGGCCAGCTCCGGGTGAAACAGATCGATTCCGGTATCGACAATAGCCACGACCACTCTGGCAGTCTGAACCGGCGGGTCACCATACAGTGCAGCGATATGGATGTCTTTGCCGGACGTGCCGCTCTTGAGCACCAGTCGATCGTTCATGTTCCCCTCGAAGCGTACGATGCCGAGGTATTCCTGCCCCTCGTTGTGGAGATACCACTGATTGGAAAATAGTGAATCGTCAGGATAGTCGAAGAACTCCAGGTAATAGTCCTGCTCCACGTATTCGACGTTCTCCTCGCCGAGCATCGCTGCTACGCCATCGGCTCCCAACGATTGGCCCGAACAGACCAGCACGTAGACCCGATCCCAGTTCGCGCCTCCTTTGAGATCATCCCTGACAACAACGTTTGAGAACCGATACAGATGGTCTTCCTTGCTCAGGGACTGGGAAAGCATCTGGGGCCGGACGTTCGGTTTGAGTTTAACAATGAATTTGCCCGGAACCGGCCCGGTCGGTCCCGGTGAACGATAGACTGCTCCGGCCGAAGCGCACAGAAGCGCCAGGAGAATAATGGCCGACAGCAGCAATTTCGGGCGAATTGAGTTCATGGTCCCCGTCCCATACAGTCCTTGGCCGTGAGGTGGCGGATTCGGCGGTTCCTGTTAACAAAGACGGGCATTCACCAAGGAATGTTCAATGCCTTCTTCTTTTTACAAGATACTACCAATCATGAAGTTGTCAAGGCAATAGGACCGACTCATGGCCCATGCGAATTGACTCACAATTAATG